>NZ_JAKKSH010000050.1:0-16185 GCF_025653395.1 Shewanella sp. SW24 | reverse complement strand
CATCCTAGAATTGCCCTTCTCAATACCCTGTTTGCTGATTTTAACGACACGGCGGGAGAACTGGTTTGCGCTTTCGGTCTTACGAGCTTCCGGCCTGTA
Organism: Shewanella sp. SW24; assembly: GCF_025653395.1. Classification (NCBI taxonomy): domain Bacteria; kingdom Pseudomonadati; phylum Pseudomonadota; class Gammaproteobacteria; order Alteromonadales; family Shewanellaceae; genus Shewanella; species Shewanella sp. SW24. The sequence goes on along the minus strand of NZ_JAKKSH010000050.1, from coordinate 16,086 downwards.
GCCTGTCAGTAGACTAATGCTTTGCAGATACGGAATATTCAGCGATTGTCGTTGTTTTCCACCAAGCGCACTAGATAATGAGTCCGTAAACGCCTTACAGAGATTTTCGCAGCCGGTGTGATGGTCTTCTGGGCCGTATTGCTCACACAATGTATTCAGCACACCACGAACTCTGCTATCTATCTGCTGCTGAATTGACGGTAGCAGCAATGCTTTGGCTACCTCGTTGACCGTCCGGCCATTCACCTTAACGCTTATCCCTTCGGCGCCATAGGCAAATCGGTATTGATTAAGGCCTGCCTTAGTCAATAACCAGCATTCTTTGACGTTGGACAAAGTGGTTTTCTGACCTTCCGGCACGAACTCAAAATTAATCGCATACTCCACCACGATATCGCCATTATGCTGAGCAAAGCGCGAGATGGTGCAGTTACGGTCTTCGTCGTAAACGTCTGACATATCATGCGGCCGCGTCCACAAATCCAACAGGTTAACCGGATGTTTTGCAAAATCCTCTGCAACCTCAGATTTGAGGATTGGCATCATTACCGCCTCGGGTAAGGTTTGATTTACCTGAGTTCTGGTATCGTCCATTTCAGAGTTGAGTTTGGGGTAAGGAATCCAGCCTTGGCCAGATTCTAATTGCTTGAAAATTGCGTAAGGACGGAATGGCGCGGCCCCGATACCGTCAATGCTCCAGCGAAAAGATAATAGCAGGCTTTGTGCTTCGTCAAATAGGTAATTCAAGCTCTTTGGGTCTTGAGCCCACTCGCGGTACATTTCCAAAAATAATCGCTTGGTCTTAGGTGGGATATTAGGGTCGTTGGCGATGTCGCGATACCCTTCATGCTCGATTTCTCGACCGTTAGCAACAAGCTCTGCGAACTCCTTAGCGATCCGAATGCTATCCAATGTCAGCTGGGCGGCGTAACGCACCATCTTCTCTAAATACTTGGGTTTAAGGGTGTTTGGCTGTAGCGCGACGCGATTGTAAGTGACCGGATCGTAAGCTCGAGCATGAAGGGCTCTGGCGTCCATATCATTGCTTAAACGCCAAAGGTAATCCCTCACTCGAAGTGCATTTTCACTGCCTAACGCATTCCAGCGGGGTAATTTTGAAAGTCCTGTAGCTGAATTATCGGTTTTACCAACAAGGGTGCAGGTCACGCAGCCAAACCGTGCCTTACCCCCACAACCACTGTTTTTCTGCCCCACAATGATGTCGCAAACCTCATTTGAGCCATCACATTATATTCACTAAACCTAAAACCACTTTCGTGAGTGAATGAGCTACGAGTGCCTTATATATGGGCTTCTCAAGCAATTCAGTCTCAATAATTCTTTACGAAAATTGCAAGATTTGTAAATGTAGAGCTTTTTCGTCTGAATATTTTCAAATTCAAGCCCGTTATTCTTTACAAAAATTGTATCAAATTGAACTGGTGAATAGCTACTAACTCACTCGACACTAAAGAAGTTTGGTCGATTCAAACCTTAATTTGGTGGAAATTAGTGGGCGTTCACACCCGTCAACACTGAACTCAACTGCCGGCAGTACTAGCTTGCCGACTATATCTTGTGAACGTTGTTTTAAAACAGCTGCGTTAATAGCGGGTTTGTGCCAGAAGCGGATATTCACTAAGCTTCGATTAAATCTGCGCTTTTCACTGAAAGCTGACATTCCTGACAAAAACTGAAACGGAGCTCTCGAAAATTTCGATACATTCACGAAATTCCAAATGGTTTATATGGGAAGTGCTATCCATGTCTATTTTGAACTACTAACCAGTTTGTATTTGTCAGTCAGTAGTATGCAATCTTGTCAAATGTTATATATGTATTTTCAAATTACTTGGTGTGTTTATTCACGCTTTGCTCGTCCCATAGCTAGGTACTCGCTACCAAAGGTTTGAGATTGATGAATTTTTACGTTAGCGTTGCAGTATTTTAAAAACTCAAAAGGGTTGTCCCTGCTTAAAAGCGTGGTTTTTCCTTTTGATGAAATTGTTAGCAGTAAAGAGGTTCTGATGGACTTAGCTAAGAAATTTTATTTTGCTTGGTGTGATAAAGTAAATGCACGTAAGAAAGAGCTTGAAAATACCTGGAGAAACTCTAAAGCCTATACAAAGACAATTATCCATTCAAACAGCTTTGTGCACCTTATCTGGAGCTAAATATTCTCCATAGATTTCATTCGAGCAAAAATCATGGGTTTTATTTAGGTAAACTGCCTCGCTGATAATGACTATCATGACAGTCAAAAACACACTTAATTTTAGTTCAGTTTTGTAAAGCATAAACTACCTATAAAGACTGGTACAGATAATGCTCTTATTTGGAATACTGTGGTGGCTAGTTAGGTAAATATGAATTCTGCTTTATGTTTAGTCAGGTTCTGATGTGCTTTGACATTTATTGAACCTATATCCGGCGCAGCTCGAAAGATTGGGTGGCCATCAGTGATCACTTTCTCCCTTCCTGCCAGAAGAAAAAGGCTAACACTGACGGCCTGAACGCATTCATTGAATTATAAACTAACGCTGTTTTATCTGTTACTTTTTCAAAGATTTTAAGGCTAAATGTTGTCCGTAATCCTACCTCCAAAGAAAGGATAGCACGAGGAATGGAGCGGTTATGGATCTAAGTGATTGGTAAATTGCCCTACAGCACTAACAACCTTCTTAGCCCCATCCTGGATCTCAACCATCACCGAACCCGATTGAGCGGAGAGTTCTAGCGCATGATGAGCCTGCACCTTTCCTTGTTCGATAATCTTTACCGCTTGTTCAGCTAGTTTTTGGTTTTGGAGTACGACATCAATAATCTCTACTGTCGCTTTAGTCGTGCGAGATGCCAGATGGCGCACTTCATCTGCCACCACCGCAAAACCGCGTCCCTGCTCACCCGCTCTTGCTGCTTCAATCGCTGCATTTAATGCCAGCAAATTGGTTTGGTCGGCAATACCACTGATACTTTTGATTATGGTACCTATAATTTGCGATTGTTTATCTAACGCGGCAATACCGGCGGACGCGTCTTCCATTTGCTCAGAAAGCTCCTGCATCACAGTAACCGTTTCCTTTAACACTTCGCTGCCACGAACTGATGCTGCATCGGTATGTTGCGAAATTTCATAAGCAACATCTGCCGCTTGTGCTACTGCTAACTCGCGATCAACTTGTTCGGTAATGACGGTCGCAAATTTCACAATCTTATAGAGCCTTCCATGTGAATCGGATATGGGATTGTAAGACGCTTCAAGCCATACGATATCACCACGGCTGTCCAGACGCTGAAAGCGCTCGGCGACAAATTCTCCTCGGTTTAATTTCGCCCAGAATGACCGATAACGATCAGAGTTATACTCCTGCTCTGTACAAAATAGACGGTGATGTTTACCCACGATCTGTGCCAGACCATAGCCCATAGCGTTGAGAAAACGATTATTGGCGGTAATAACATGACCGTTGAGGTCAAACTCAATCACGGCTGTAGAACGCTGTAATGCTTCAATAAGGTTCTCATGCTCCTTGGATGCTTCAATTGTCCTAGTCAGGTCACTGGCATAGATGGAGACATGCAGAACTTTACCTTTCGTATCTTGTACTGGTTGCAAAATCACTCTTAACCAGGCTTCTTCACCATTACCACGGTACACTTGAGCGGCACCAGCCCAATGCTTACCTTGTTGGAGCGCTTCTTTCATTCGCCGGAAATGATCAGTTTTTTGCGCATAAGGAGGTACAAGCTCAAGCCACGATCTACCCATCAACTGACTACCGCTGTATATCATTTCTTGTTCAAAGTTTGAGTTAACCGCTGTTATGCTTCCTTTTGGGTCCATAATTACGGACAACATTTCACTATCTAAGCTCCTTTGAACTTGCTGCAGAGAAGACAATTCTTCTTGTAGCTGCAGAACTTGTTCCTTTAACTTTTTATTTAAAAACATTTCGAACTCCCGTCGACACAATGCACTTCAATAGCAAATAGTATGAACATTTAGACTGTTTTTGCATTTTGGATCCATTGCTCCAAGTCAATGGAGCTTAGCGGTTTTGATAGTAAGTATCCTTGAGCAACATGGTAACCTTGCCCCTTCAAAATCTGATACTGACCTTCCTCTTCAACACCTTCTGCGACCACCTTTAATTGCAAACTTTCACCAATCCGCAAGACTGCATCGCTCAGAGCACGGCTGGTTGCATCATTTTCTAAATCCAGTACAAAACTTCGGTCTAACTTTAATTCATGGATTGGTAATCTGCGTAAGTAGCTTAAACTCGAATAACCGGTACCGAAATCATCCATTGCCAAGCGTATCCCTTGAGCGTGAACCTCATTGAGCACTTTCATTGTGCTGGGATTTGTGTCGAGTAAAACACTTTCTGTCAGCTCTAATGTTAAATCGCTCGCTTGCAGGTTATGTTGAGTTAGTGTTTGCGTTATCATTCCGCACAAGTCTAAGTTATGGAAATTACTAGGCGACAAATTCACGGAGATTGCAGGAATGTTGATCCCTTTTCTTCTCCAGATCGCCATTTGCTGACAGGCTTCTTTAATAGCCCAGTGGCCCAGAACTCCAATTAACCCGCATTCTTCTGCAAGTGGGATGAAGCGAGCTGGAGATACTGTTCCAAACTTAGGATGTTCCCAGCGAGCCAACGCTTCAACGCCATATAATCTACCTTCAGACATGCTTATTTGAGGTTGAAAGTGTAGTTTTAGTTCGTTATTTTCTATCGCTTCTCGCAAAGCATTTTCGAGCTCCTGGCGCTCTTGAGCCAACTGATTCAGTTCATGACTAAAAAAGCTAAATCGGCCTCGACCAGTGCTCTTCGCCTGATACATGGCCATATCTGCACGATGGATAAGTGAGCCTATGTCATGGCCATCTTGTGGGTATAAACTAATCCCTATGCTGGCAGAAGGTGACAAGGTAGAGCCTCCGATCTTGCAAGGCTGCGAAATATTGAGCTTTATTTCCTCAATAATTTCGGTGACATTACTCACTTCACATCCTGGTAAGACGACGACAAACTCATCACCGGACAAACGACCAACAATGTCGGTTTGTCTACGCTGAAAGCTCAAACGCTCTGCAAATTGTTGGAGTAATGCATCACCGGCGGGATGACCAAGTGAATCATTCACCTGCTTAAACCGATCAATATCTATAAAGAGAACAGCTAAAGTCGTCTTGCTTCGTTTGGCTTCAATAAGCGCATGCTCAGCCTTTGCGTGTAACAAGCTGCGATTTGGAAGCTCCGTTAAACTGTCATAGAACGCTAACTGACGTATATTCTGACGGCTTTCTTCTCGCTCCATCGCCAAAGTGCACAATGGAACGATGGCTTCAACTAATCGCTGATGAAATGCTGATGGTTGGCGCTTCTCTTTGTAATAAAATGCCAGGGTTCCAACACATAACCCTTTGCTGTTTTTAATGGGGGTAGCCCAGCAACTTTTGATGCCTAGAGGAAGAATGTCCGCTCGAAGGTCCATCCATAACGGATCGGTTTCAATATCACTTACTACAACCGTTTCTCCGCGAAACGCCGCCGTGCCGGAGGTTCCTACACACTCGCCTATTGGCATTCCTTCGAGCACGTTTTTATAAGCCTGTTCCAGGCTAGGTGCTGCTAGAGGGTGTAACTTATTTTCATCATCAACCTGAAGCACCGCTGCTATAATTTCAGGAGCTATACGCTCAATTTCTCGACACGCAATTTCCATCAAGTTCTCAAGAGGCTCTTCTCTGGCCATCGCATCGAGAATGCAATGTTGCATAACTTCATGCATTTTCGCGCCTGTGATATCAGAAAGAATACTCACCGTATACGTCAAGCTATTATGATCATCAAGAATGGGATTGACAGTGATGCTGCTCCAGATCCGCTCGCCACTCTTTACATGTGTCAACTCTTCCGACTTAACGGGCAGCCCATTAAGCAATTTTTCATGCACTTTGGCTATTGAGGTCTGAGATAAATTCGGAGTAAGTAAAGCCGTAGGATGAAGTCCTTCAACCTCTTTTGCCGTGTAGCCGAACACTTTTTCAAATCCAGCGTTTACATAAATAATCTTCCATTGTCCGTCAGTGATAATAATTGCACTGTCCGTTTGGTCTGTCACCAGAGATAAAAGCCGTAACTTTTCTTTTTCGTAATACTGCTGAGTTACTTCTTTAATAAAGGCTGTATAGAGAATTTGCCCCTCGCTCTCTACCTTCGAGATAGACATTGCACCCCAGCGACAACCGCCATCTTTACGGTGAATTGGTACATCTCGACTAGTCCCTACAATTTTGTTAATTCCGGTTGTTCTATTTGCATTGATGTAACTGTCATGTTCTGGTCGGATATGCAGAGGTACCAAAATTTTTACGTTTTCCCCAATCACTTCATCCCTGGAATACCCCCACAACTTTTCAGCAGCTGCGTTGAACAGGACTATACAGTTTTGAGAGTCAATGACGACGACACTGTCTATAGCCTGCTCAAGAGTTTGAATAAATATGTCTGACAGATTACGTGCAATTGGCATTTTATTTCCTTACAAAGCTATCAGTTAAAAACTTTATTTTGCAAAAAGACCATCATGTGCGTATTTCGGTTTGTCCGGCCAGCTGTTTCGGTATCGTCCGGCCATCTGATCTTTTCTTCGTAACCCCTCACTTTTTAACTTACTTCCGCTGGTTCAGCCAGACTTTTTTTCCGTTGCGATTCTCCTGTTAATTCCAGTCGATGGGCGTTGTGGATCAATCGGTCTAACAGCGCATCTGCTACCGTCGGATTTTCCATGAGTCCATACCATTCACTGACCGGTAATTGGCTAACGATCACTGTGCTGCGTTGCTCGTATCTGTCTTCAATCACATCCAGCAGATCGCTGATTTGTTTACCCTTAAATCCTTCTAACCCCCAGTCGTCCAGGATCAATAGGTCCAGCTTTTGCAACTGGCTTAATTGCTTTAAATAACTGCCATCGGCATGCCCCAGTTTCAACGCTTCCATCAGGCGACCCAGTCGGTAGTACCTCACCTTTTTATTCTGTCTGCACGCTTGTTCTCCCAACGCACAGGCCAAATAGGTTTTGCCGCAGCCTGTTGCTCCCGTGATGAGTACGTTTTGGCCGTAGTTCAGGTGATGCCCTTGCAGCAGGGGGGTCAGTTGCTCTGGTCGTATGCCGCGTCGTGCCGGGTATTTCAGCTCCTCCGGACTGGCCCGAAGTCGCAGCCCAGCATCTTTGCGCAGCCTCATCAGGCGGGTGTTGTCGCGTGAGAACTGCTCTTGCTCCACCAATAAGCCCAATCGTTCTTCGAAGCTCAAGCCGTTGTAGTTATGCGGATTTTGCCGTTGCAGCTCCAGAGCTTTGGCCATCGCCGCCATTTTCAGCTGGCGTAATTGTGTCATGATCAGATCCATTATTCTGTCCTTATTGGTAGTGGTGAGGACCACGTAAGTTGGTGTGTATAAGTGCTGGGGCGCTACTTTCGGTGTCAGGTTGAGTTTGATCGAAGCCGTTTTTCAGCAAGTTTTTAATAAAGCCGGTGAACGTCGCCTGTTGTTGCAGTGCCATGCCGCAGGCGCGTTCCAGCCGTTTGCTGCCATAACTTTTTTGCAGGCCAAGCAGTGCCAGACAGGTGCGCTGTGCCAAGACCGGATGAGCTTTACGCTTCTCTATCGCCAGCACCACGCCTAGCGTATCCGGCCCTATTTTCTCTGCCCATTGCCTTAATCGCTCTGGCCCCCATTCCTGATGCGCGGCGTGGGCTGGTGGCAAGTGTGATAACTCCGAGGTTTGACCGAAGGCTTTGCTACTTCGCACATGCTGCGCCACACACTGGCCTTTGTGATGCACCCAGATCATGGTGGCAGTGGCCTGTATTTCCAGCCGCTCACCGCACAAGGCATGCGGTACCGAGTAGTAATGTTTATCGAACTGCAGGTGGTAATCCGGTCCCACTTTGGCCACTTTGTATTCGGTGTATTCATACGGGAATGCAGGCAGCGCTTTGAGCGCAGGCTGGTCAATTTGTTGGAACAAGTCTTTACGGCTTAATCCGTTATAAGCTTTCATTGGCCGCTCGTTTAGCTGGTGATTCAGCAATCGGATCGCCTGATTCAGTGCCTCCAGCGAGTAAAAGATCTGGTGGCGAAGCCGCGCTAATACCCAGCGCTCAACAATCAGCACAGCACCTTCTACTTTGCTTTTATCCTTTGGTTTTATCCTTTGGTTTATAAGGACGCGCAGGCATGACGGTGCATCGGTAATGTCGCGCCAGTGCCTGGTAATCACTGTTGATGGACGGCTCAAACTTGTCAGCTTTGGCCACAGCAGCCTTGAGATTATCCGGCACCAATAAGGTCGGCACACCGCCTAAAAAGCTCAGGCAACGGCTGTTGGCCATCAGCCAGGACTGCTGATCCTGCCCGGCACAGGCTTCGATATAGGTGTAATTGGATGCACCTAAGGTGGCCACGAAGATGGCGGCTTTGCGGATTTCGCCAGTGCGCGGGTCGACAATGGGCACCGTGGGGCCACAGAAATCGATAAAGAGTTTCTCGCCTGCATAATGCTGTTGGCGCATCGAACGGCGCTGCGAGCCTTTCCAGCGGCGATAATGTTCGCAGAATTGGGTATATCCCAGCGCTGCGCGGCCATGTTCAGCTTGGTACTCCTGCCACAATAACTGCTTGGTTAGCTTCGGATCTTTTAACTCCAAATCGATACGTAACCAGTCGGGCAAGACCCGTTTGGTCTGGTAATCACGTCCTGGCAACAGAGCCTGATCAAGGGTATTTAAGGACACCTCTGGGGCGAGAGGCCATGCAAGGTTGAGGTTATTAAAGCGGGCAATTAAATCAGTCACAGTCGAGCGGCCAATGCCCAGGGCAAGGGCAATTTGGCGGTGGGACAGCTGATCGTCAAAACACAGCCGGAACACTTCCAGATAAGTTCTCATATCGGTTCTCATCAATTTCTTTTTGCGTGTCATACAAGCTCCGGCTGACAGGGAAACCCCAGTTATGCCGCAGCACCTGAAACGAAGAAAGAAAAAGATGGCCGGATGATACCGAAACGACTGACCGGATCACACCGAAAGAGGTGGCCGGACGATACCGAAACTACTGGCCGGTTCACACCGAAACAGGTGGCCGGACGATACCGAAATGACTGGCCGGTTCACACCGAAATGAGTGGCCGGACGACCCCGAAATTCGCAATTTGGTTCCTGAGTATCCAGAGGCTTACTACTTAACGGATCTTCGTATCGCGTTTGAGCATGAAAATGATTTTGCTCATACGTATGTCCTTAAGAGCTTAAGCTGCTGATATATTTAGATTAGTTAGCATTTTAAACACCCCGTTTTTTTGATCCCTCTTCAAATTCTGACGCTGGCAACGTTGTGCTAAAAATGCCAATGCTTCATTTATGGCCGTCACTAAATCTGCGCCATGGCTTCTGGCAATATCTAAACAAAAGGGTAAACCACCAGATATGGGCTGATTTTGCACCGGTAAACAGTGAAATCACCCGGTTATACTTTTGTTGTGCCGCGTTGATAAGCCACCGTTTTAAGGTTGCCACAAGCAAGCTTCCCCAGATCAGCGTTTCGACTATTGTTGGATGATATGTGTCGAATTTATTCAAATTATTCATCGACTTCCATTCTTTGAATAGCAGTTCAATCTGCCAGCGGACACGGTAGAGGTCGCCGACAACTTCTGCGGGAAACGGTTGCCGATCAAGGTTGGTGCACACCAAAACATGTCTTTTTTTGTGATCTAATGCGGCAAATGCCACACAACGATAAATTGGACCATCCGGCCAATGCACGTCTAAATCCAACGCACCTGTACCGGGTAATTCTTTTAGCCATGATTTCAGCGGTTTTGCCTGCTGGCTTTTGTTGCAACCGGCCATTGGATTCACGCTGTTGCTCATGCGGATGATGAAAAAAGCGCTGGCGTCTTGCAATTCCTGGACATAAGCCTTTGAAAAATAACCCGCATCTGCCATAAATAAGCAACCAGCTAAGGATGAGGCTGATGGCAAATACTCCCGCTCTGGCGCAATATCTTCGGTCAGGCTTACGCGCTGTGGTTGTCCTTTGAACACATCATAGGTGACATGCAACTCAACCGCAGCAGGGTTGTGTACGTTAAAACGGCCTGGAAAATAGTGCATTAAGTCGCCATGCACCGCGAAACTGGTGCCATCTTGCAAAATAATACGTTCAAAAACGTCTTTATACTTCTCTCGCAGAGTAAGCATATCTGGAAGATGCACAGCCAGTGCTTTTTCAAACACTTCACGCATAAACTCAGGCGCAGCCATTTTAACCAACTGTTTATGAAAAGGTTTTAGCTGTATGTTGGTGAAGTGCATATGATTAAATTGACGGTGGATATCGGTAATAGAATTCGTAGTCCCAGAGCCAAGGGCGCTGACCAACGCCATGCAGAACTTATGCGGCGTGACCTGGCGACGACGTTTCATAAATCCGGTTTTTGCCCAAGCGTATCAAGCTCATCTGGAGAAAAAAGTCGTTCAAAAGCGTTTAAGAATGGGCTATCTTGTTCGTGCTTCATTCGTTTTGCCTGCAAAGGTGATCTTTTTTATTCGCAAAATCAATTAGATCACGAATGAAGCACCTTTTCAAATCCTAAAGATCATACGTAGGTGGACCCAATATGAAACAGAATTTACCGGTCACCGGCGTGGAGCAGCGTTTTTCTGCCCAAGCCAATATTCTATCGACCACTAATCTTGATGGCAAAATCACTTATATTAACAAAGACTTTATTGATATCAGCGGCTTCAGCAAAGAAGAGCTAAAAGGTCAGAACCACCACATTGTCCGCCACCCTGATATGCCACCCGCCGTATTTAAAATGTTTTGGGCTGATTTACGCGCCGAAAAATCCTGGATGGGTATTGTCAAAAATCGCTGTAAAAACGGTGACCATTACTGGGTTGATGCTTATGCAACGCCGATTAAAAAGAATGGCAGAACCGAGGAATATCAATCGGTAAGGCGTAAAGCAAAGCCTGAATTTATTACTCGGGCAGAAGAAGTTTACGCCGCCATCCAGGCTGGAAAATCTTTACGCAAGCTGGGCGATTCACTATCGCTGCCCGCCAAAATATTGATTACACTCTTTGCCGGCTTACTATTGCCGGTACTGGTTTATCTCTTAAACTACTCCGCCTTACTCGTACTATTAGCCACAATTTTTAGTACCTTTGTTGTCAGCGCCGCAGTCTTCGTCTTTAGCCAACCTTTACTGCTCGCATTAACGAAACTCAAAACCATTTCTGAAGATAAGGTCGCGCGCTACGTCTACACCGGTCGAAATGATGAAGCCGGGACTTTGTTACTGGCGGTTAAAAAACTTGAGTCTGAGAACGCGGCATTAATTGGCCGCATCAATGATATGTCGTCAACCTTAAGTGAAAATGCCCAAAGTTTAAGTGCTGCCGTAACACAATCTGAAAATGGCACCTTACGTCAGTTTGAACAAACAGAGCAGGTTGCAACGGCAATGGAACAGATGGCCGTGAGTATCCAAAGCGTATCCATCAACGCAGCCGAAACTTCTACCGCCTCTGCTGACGGACTGGCAATTGCCAACTCCGGCAAACAGGTTGTTGATGAAAATGCCAGCACCATTAATGAATTGAAACGTCTCATTCACTCGGCGTCGCAGGTCATCAATAACGTTGCCATAAGCAGCAATGAAATTGAAAAAATCCTCGACGTTATTCTCGCCATTGCCGACCAGACTAATTTGTTGGCGTTAAACGCAGCCATTGAAGCTGCACGAGCAGGTGAGCTTGGCCGGGGCTTCGCGGTTGTTGCCGATGAAGTGCGCTCTTTGGCCAATCGCACCCAAGAATCCACTAAAGAGATCCGCGGCGTCATTGAGCAATTACAAAGTGGTGTCCGACAAGCCGTCAGTGCCATGCGATCCGGTGAAGCGGCAGCGGAACAGAGTGTGGCAAAAAGCCATGCCACGGCGCAGGCTCTGGAAAATATCCTGAATGCGATTAGCACGATTTCCCGCATGAGCGAGCAAATTGCGCGGGCAGTAAATGAACAAACGTCGGTGGTAAACTCGGTCAGTGAAAGCGTGCTTATTATAAAAAGTAATGCGCAGGAAAACCTCGATGCCGTTAAATTAAGCGGAAAGGTTGCCGAAAAGACGGTCAATATCACCAGAAGATTGGATCAGCTAACCAATCAGTTCTGGGCGATACAGCAAGGGATCTAGCCATGCGCACCCTAAACCTGATTTATCGCTCGGAACAGGAGCTGCAGGCATACTTATCCGAGCACAGGCTGACTGAATGTCAGGTTTCAAGACAAAGCCGAGATTCGTTTTTTCGTGAGCGCATGTTGTGAGCGTCCGCAACTCGCTCTTAGCTGACTTTAAGCCATATCCCCAAACTTCATTTCTTGCAGCACCTGAAAAAGCTCGGCACGTTTATCGTCTGTTGCAAGCATACTACGAGGATACTGTCCGCCTAGCCTAGGAATAGGCGTATCAAGCCACTCATTTATCTTGGCGGTGTCATTGTCAAAGAAGGCATTTAGCTCCTGCTCGAGCTGTGCTTTTGAACAAGCTTGATTATGCTGCATTTGCATACCTTTTCCACGTTTGGCAGATGGGTTGTTTTAAAGCATAAATCCGGGTGGCCTTTTTATCCCGCTCACAGGTGTGCGTTTATATAATAGTTTGATAATTCTTAATAATGTTTGATCATTTATATAATAGTTTGATATTTTTTGGCTCTTTTGGTGAATGTGCGGATTAAGAGTTAGCACATTTTTGCCCCAAAGTGAGTTTCGCAGTTCAAAAGCTAAATTGGGCTAGTAAAACTTTGGCTATAGAAAAGCTAATGTGATGTGGTTACTTTCAACCTAGAAGTTTTGCTCGTCCGATCTCTCAAAGCCAGTACGTCTGTCAGGATAACGACTCCTTCGAGACGTAGCGTAATGACCGATAGCGAAAGCAGCCAGCCTTATGGGGTTAAGCCGATGAGGGGATAGGGTGTGAGTGTCAGCCTGAATCTGGGGCCAAAATGCTGTCAACCAAGGTCAAAAATCAGTCAAAAGTGAGCGTAAAAGAATGAGAAAGCAAAAACGATATCAAGTGATTACCCTCCAAACTGTATAAAAAACCGCTACCGCAAAAAAGCAAATTCCTATAGCATCATTTATACCAATTGACATGGATGTGGCAGCGGCCAAGTCCAACAAGTGATTTATGCCCTGCAAACAGCGCAGCGCATAAATACTAAGACGTTAGTTTACAAAGGGAGCTTGGTTTTGTTTGATGGTATGTTTGTCTACTCAGGATTAATTTCCACAATTTGGATCATCGTCGGGATTTATGTGGCCAGTCGATTCTACGATGGCTATGACCACTCTAAACAATTTTGCAGTGAGCTGGGTGCTACAGGAAGCCCAACCGAGAAATTGTCACCTTTGATCAATAATTATCCATTAGGTTTTCTGTTTTGTTTTTTCGGTTGGTATGTAGCGCAACTTTCGAACGTGTCAGTTTTGGTTAACATTGCAGGCTGGCTAGTCATAGTGCATGGTATCGGTACATGGGTGGCTGGTTATTTTCCCATGGATGCGGATCCATTTACAAAAAATCCAACATTCAACTGTAAAGTGCATTCTTGGGCGGGTTTTATAATGCTGCTTTCATTACTTGTAGCACCAATATTAATCGCAATCAGCCCAACGACAACAGTAATACCCGCATATTTTCGCGTGTTTTCCATTATTACTGTTATTGCGAGCGTTTATTATTTATTTGCTATGACTAGAGCATTTAAACAACAGAGTAATCCAGGCGCTCATCAACGCATATCATATGGCTGTCAATTGGCCTGGTTGAGTGTCTTTTCAATTGTTTTGTCTTAATTGTAAACTAACAAAACAAGGCAGCGGGACAATAAAAAGCAGGCTCTCGTCGCTTCGCTCCAATTATTGCCAGCTTTTTATTGCCCCTGCTTGGGGTGTTAGCTTTCATGGAGGATCTGTGCACAAATTTGGCATCGTAGTATTTATGATTGCTGCAACGGTGGTGCTTATCGGGGGTATATTTCAAAGACATGCAATTGCCTGCGATATACTGCCGCTAATGAATTACCAGCGGCTCAATAGTGAGGTATTTCTTGCGGGTGACTTTGCTGAACAGCAAGCCCAAATCATAAGCGAACTTATTGATTCGGCGTCAGAACGAATTAGTCATGTTTATGGTAAACCGATATCTAAACCGAGATTTGTCATTGCTGCTGACATTCAAGGTGCTGCAAATTGGGGGGCAAATGAGACGGCCTCGATGCATCGAATGCCTTGGCGAGCTTGTATAATAATTGGTCCTAAAGGACAAAACGTTGATGTGATCGCCCATGAGTGGCTCCATGCTGAAATCCAGCATCGAGTTGGCTTCTTTCGTTTCCTAAAGGAAATTCCTGTTTGGTTTGATGAAGGTGCCGCACTTACACTTGATTACAGAAAACCGTTTTTACCTGAAAATATTAACCTGTTTGCTGAAGATGTTACTTCGGTAAAAAACCTGAAAAGCGGCAAAAGTTTTTTTTCGAATAACATAAGACAAAACTATCAGGCATCACGAATTGCCGTAGAACCTTTGATACGCCCAAAACAGTTTTTCAATGACCTTGAGAAGATTGCTTCTGGTGAGTCATTTGAAAATGTATTTTTAAAAGCTAACAAATAAGGATAGGCTGCGCGTAGCCGCGACCTTATCCGAAGTGTTGAACAAGCCCGATGCTGGTTGTTGACACTTTATTATGCAAATAGCGGATTGAGAATTTGTGCTGGCGAAGGTCTTATTTTGAAAGAGACTTTTATGCAGGCATGGCCCGCCCTTAGCGAACGAGCTAATATTTTTATCACTTGTTCATCAAGCCGTTGTCGAGTCCTCATTTTGTTTGGTTAACCCGTTATCCTTATACTTCTCAAATTTTCCGCTGCGCTCCAAATTCGCCGCAGAGCGTGGCGTTAAACCCATAGAAATTTTTATCCGAAACTGACGAGTTAGAGCAAAGGGTCTATCACGCTTTTGTCCAAAAGCGAGTTACTTACTCTTTAGCCATACTATTGCGTTTTCTTTGCTGATTAAGAGTGAAACATTAAAGACTGATAGATATGTGACTATTTATGCATATTGTGCTGCATAAACTTAGTTTTGCATGAATCTGTTACGATCATGCACAAAACACGTTGATTAAGCGCTAAAACACGCGAAAAATGCACTTTAACAGTTATTAACATGCAAAATTTTCTGCGTTATGTTACTAGAAAATGTAATCATTAAAGAAAATCAGCATCTCGAATACAGTTCCCCAAGGCATCATCGCAAGTGATATCTAATTCTTTAAAAATGACATGAAGTACTTGTACATCCAAGTTTTCAACACTTCTATTTTCAATTTCCCAAAGTAAAACCTTACTTAAACCTATTTTCTCCGCGACGTTATCCAATGATAACCCTTTATTTACCCTAGCAATTCTCAGTTTATTACCAATATCAAAATTAGTATTGATTTTCATTGTTACAAGATACTCTTAAGTAAGGCGTTACATTTAAAAAATTTTGTATATTATTTCTTGCACCCAGAATTTAACCGTAAAACTAGATAAAAATGATTGCTCAAATGCCATAAAACTCTCTATTACTAACCAATGAATATTACTATTCTAATAATTTCAAAAACTCTGTGGTCAATAGCCTTGTTGGTGCAGTAAGAAATCGATTTAACTGAAACGATATCAATATACATAGCCCTGAAGAATCCCCTGATGATTTACAAATAAATCATCAAATTAGGGTGGAAGCGCATCTTGTTGCATGATCAAATGGTTTCGCTAAAAACTACACTTGGACAACAAGATGCGCGAAGCCAATATCCTACAACATTCTTTACACCAATACTGCCCAGAACTTCACCTAAAACGATTAAACAGCTTGATGCTGGCCTCTAAGGCACTGATTGAATGTAAGACACTGACCTTGACTGAGTTAGGTCGAAAT
>NZ_JAKKSH010000049.1:0-16328 GCF_025653395.1 Shewanella sp. SW24 | reverse complement strand
GAAGAAGGCGGACGTCACACTCCATTCTTCAAAGGCTACCGTCCACAGTTCTACTTCCGTACAACTGACGTAACCGGTACTATCGAACTGCCAGAAGGCGTAGAGATGGTAATGCCTGGCGACAACATCAAAATGGTAGTGACTCTGATTTGCCCAATCGCGATGGACGAAGGTTTACGCTTCGCAATCCGTGAAGGTGGTCGTACAGTTGGTGCTGGTGTAGTAGCTAAAATCATCGCTTAATTGCGATAGAAATTAGTTTGAAAAGGAAGCTTCGGCTTCCTTTTTTGTTTAAGTGGATTATTTCATAGGTTTTGTGGTTTGCATGGGATTCGCATCCTTGCTTACAAAGTCGAATAAGAATACAATCTATGGCCGATTTTTGACCCTGAGCTTATGCTATTTTGCGTTTCTAAGGGTGTTCGGAAATGCAGAGTGATGTGGGATTATGCCCGTCAATTAATGTGCTCTAAGCTCAGGCCGTATTGAGTAACGGAAAAACCGATGACAACAAATACTGAAAACCAGAACAATTCTCTGGATATCGTGAAGTGGGGTTTAGTGATTGTATTGCTAGCCGCTGCTGTTATTGGCAATCAAATGTATAGCGAAGCCAGTGCCGTCATACGTGCGCTTAGTGTTATCGTTGCATTCGCTATTGCTGGTTTTATTGCGCTTCAGACTGTAAAAGGTAAAAAAGCGTTAGCTTTTGCCCGTGAAGCGCATATCGAAGTGCGCAAGGTTGTATGGCCGACGCGTCAAGAAGCGCTAAACACCACTTTTATTGTCCTTGCAGCAACAGGTATCTTAGCTCTTATCCTTTGGGGTATGGATGCTGTATTAATGCGAATTGTCAATTTTATCACTGGCGTATAGGCACCTCGAATGACTGAAGCTAAAGAAGCTAAAAAAAGATGGTATGTAGTGCAGGCATTCTCAGGCTATGAAGGCCGAGTTTGTAAGTCACTGATTGAATATATTAAAATGCATGGCATGGAAGCATACTTCGGTGAAGTATTGGTTCCGACTGAAGAAGTCATCGAAATGCGTGCAGGTCAGCGTCGCAAGAGCGAACGTAAGTTTTTCCCTGGCTATGTGTTAGTCCAGATGGAAATGAACGATGACAGCTGGCATTTAGTCAAAAGCATCCCGCGTGTTTTAGGCTTTATTGGCGGAACGTCTGATCGTCCTGCCCCAATTTCAGATAAAGAAGCTGATGCAATTCTGCGTCGCTTACAAGAAACGACAGCGTCACCGACTCATAGAACCATATTTGAGCCTGGTGAAGTGGTACGTGTGTGTGATGGTCCATTTGCTGACTTTAACGGTACCGTTGAAGAAGTGGATTATGACAAGAGCCGCGTGAAAGTATCAGTGATGATCTTTGGTCGTTCTACGCCTGTTGAACTTGATTTTAGTCAAGTTGAAAAAGGCTGATTAAATAAACTACAAAATCCGTTTGGCAACGGGTGCGAATTTCTATATAATTCGCACCCGTTGTTTTCGGGGGAGCATGTCAGCATGTCGCTGATGCGCGTTTGAACCCAAACTGAGGAAATGTCAAATGGCAAAGAAGATTGATGCTTATATTAAGCTACAAGTAAAATCCGGTTCTGCGAACCCATCACCACCAGTTGGTCCAGCTTTGGGTCAAAAAGGTGTGAACATCATGGAATTCTGTAAAGCGTTTAACGCCCGTACAGAAAAAATGGAAAAAGGCATGCCTATTCCAGTCGTGATCACTGTTTACAGTGACCGTTCATTCACTTTTGAAACTAAGACTTCTCCAGCGTCTTACTTACTGAAGACTGCTGCAGGCCTGAAATCAGGTTCTCCACGTCCAAACACTCAGAAAGTGGGTACTATCGCTCGCGCTAAAGTTCAAGAAATTGCTGAACTGAAAGCTGCCGATATGACTGGTGCTGACATTGAAGCGATGACTCGCTCAATCGAAGGTACTGCGCGTTCAATGGGTTTGGTTGTAGAGGATTAATATAATGGCAAAGCTAACTAAACGCATGCGCGTAATTCGCGAAAAAGTTGACGGTACTAAAAGCTACGATATCAACGAAGCTGTTGCTCTGTTAAAAGAATTAGCAACTGCAAAATTCGTTGAAAGTGTAGACGTAGCAGTTAACCTGGGTATCGACCCACGTAAATCTGACCAAAACGTTCGTGGTGCAACAGTGTTGCCACACGGTACTGGTCGTGACGTTCGCGTTGCAGTATTTACACAAGGTGCAAATGCTGAAGCTGCTAAAGCTGCTGGCGCTGAGCTAGTTGGTATGGATGATCTGGCTGAGAAAATCAAAGCCGGTGAAATGAACTTTGACGTAGTTATCGCATCTCCAGATGCAATGCGCGTTGTTGGTATGTTAGGTCAAATCTTAGGCCCACGTGGTTTAATGCCTAACCCTAAAACAGGTACAGTAACGCCAAACGTTGCTGAAGCTGTTAAGAACGCCAAAGCGGGTCAAGTTCGTTACCGTAACGACAAGAACGGTATTATCCACACTACTATCGGTAAAGTGGATTTCACACCAGTTCAATTGAAAGAAAACTTGGAAGCGTTAGTGTCAGCACTGAAAAAGGCTAAGCCTGCAGTTGCTAAAGGCATTTTCGTGAAAAAGATCAGCATCTCTACCACTATGGGTGCAGGTGTTGCAGTTGATCAAGCTACGCTTGAAACAACTCTATAATTTTACAAAGCGGGTGCATTAGTCTATAATGCGCGCACTTTGTGGGTTGAAGCCTGTTTTATCTTCCGTTTAGGCGGAGTTTAACCCAGGTTTCCGTCCAAGACCGCAGGTGTTTTTGTAAAAATAACTTAATTTCCTGCGTAGACGGTGTCAGGCCCCAGCTAAAATTTTTTACTGGATAATCTGCACCGTAAGTCACTAAATACATAAGTATTTAGTATGGTAAATACTAGGGAATACCCTAGGTAGAATCCAGGAGTAAAGCCAATGGCATTAAGACTCGAAGACAAAAAAGCGATTGTTGCTGAAGTCAACGAAGCTGCCAAAGGTGCGCTATCTGCAGTTGCCGCTGATTCTCGCGGTGTGACTGTAGGTGCTATGACCGGTCTGCGTAAAAAAGCTCGCGAAGCTGGTGTATATGTACGTGTAGTACGTAACACGCTAGCTCGTCGTGCTGTTGAAGGTACTGCTTTTGAGTGCCTAGCAGAAACGTTCACTGGCCCAACTTTGATTGCTTTTTCTTTAGAGCACCCAGGTGCTGCAGCACGTCTGTTAAAAGACTTTGCTAAAGAACAAGCTAACTTCGAAGTTAAAGGCGCAGCCTTTGAAGGGAATTTCATCCCTGCAGCTGAAATTGATCGTTTGGCGAAACTGCCAACATACGAAGAAGCACTAGCTCAGTTAATGATGACTATGAAAGAAGCATCTGCTGGCAAGTTCGTTCGTACACTGGCCGCCCTGCGCGATCAAAAACAAGAAGCCGCTTAATTTCAAGCTGGCTGCTTAATAAAATTGAATTCAGAACAATAGGAAACATTTGTTATGTCTATCACTAAAGACCAAATCTTAGAAGCCTTTGCAGCTATGTCTGTAATGGAAGTTGTTGAACTGATCGAAGCTATGGAAGAGAAGTTCGGCGTTTCTGCCGCTGCTGCTGTTGTTTCTGGCGGTGCAGAAGCAGTTGTTGTTGAAGAACAAACAGAATTCAACGTAGTTCTGACTGCTCACGGCGACAACAAAGTTGCAGTTATTAAAGCCATCCGTGGCGCAACTGGTTTAGGCCTGAAAGAAGCTAAAGCTATGTCTGAAGCTGCTCCAGTAGCAGTTAAAGAAGGCGTTTCTAAAGAAGAAGCTGAAGCTCTGAAGAAAGAACTTACTGAAGCTGGTGCTTCTGTAGAAATTAAGTAAGCTATTATTTAGCTTGCTCACCCAAGCCACTTGGGTGGAGGCTGGCGGTTTTTTAACCGTCGGCCTTTTTTGCGCTATATGCGCTGGCGATTTTTTTTCACCGTTTGTCGCCAAATTTTGCAGTCCCTAGCAGAGATTACTGGTTAGGTTCTTGCCATCAACGGTGATGGGCAAACGTGCTGAATTTTAATAACTTAAGTTATTTATTCAGTCTTGGTCACATCTCGTAAGCAGAGGAAACCCATGGTTTACTCCTATTCTGAAAAGAAGCGTATTCGCAAAGACTTTGGTAAGCGTCCAAAAGTTTTGGATATCCCTTATTTATTGTCTATCCAGCTAGACTCTTTTAAGAAGTTCACCGATCAAGATCCTACCGGTGAGCGCGGTTTAGAAGCCGCCTTCCGTAGCGTTTTTCCCATCAAGAGCTTTTCTGGTAACTCAGAACTGCAATACGTCAGCTATAAGCTTGGCGAGCCTGTTTTTGATGTGAAAGAGTGTCAGATCCGTGGTGTTACGTATTCAGCTCCACTACGCGTTAAATTACGCATGGTGTTGTATGACCGTGAAGCAGCGGCGGGCACAGTAAAAGATATTAAAGAACAAGAAGTCTACATGGGTGATATCCCATTGATGACGGATAACGGTACTTTTGTTATCAACGGTACTGAGCGTGTAATCGTATCTCAATTACACCGTTCTCCAGGCGTGTTCTTTGATCATGACCGTGGTAAAACCCATTCATCAGGTAAGGTGCTGTATAACGCACGTATTATTCCTTACCGTGGTTCATGGCTTGACTTTGAATTCGATCCTAAAGATGCACTATTTGTGCGTATTGACCGTCGCCGCAAACTGCCTGCGACCATCATGTTACGTGCATTAGAATATTCTACTCAAGAGATCCTCGATCTGTTCTTCGAACGCGTTGAGTTCAAGATCAAGAAAGATACTCTGGTCATGTCTTTGGTGCCTGAACGTCTGCGTGGCGAAACTGCCAGCTATGACATCAAGGATGCTGAAGGCTCTATACTGGTTGAAGCGGGACGTCGTATTACTGCGCGTCACATTCGTCAGTTAGAAAAGACCAATACCACTGAGCTTGAAGTGCCAGTTGAATATATCGTGGGCAAATATGCTGCTCAAGATTATATCGATCCGGACACGGGTGAAGTTTTAGTCTCTGCCAACAGTGAAATTAGCTTAGAAGATCTGGCTAAACTATCATTGGCCGGTATTAAAGATATCAGCACGTTGTATATCAACGAGCTAGATCATGGTGCTTATATTTCAGATACGCTGCGTATCGATTCAACCACTAACCGCTTAGAAGCGCTGGTTGAGATCTATCGTATGATGCGTCCTGGCGAGCCACCAACCAAAGATGCTGCCGAAGCACTATTCCAGAACTTGTTCTTCAGTGAAGAGCGTTATGACCTGTCTAAAGTAGGTCGTATGAAGTTCAACCGTCGTCTCAGCATTCCTGATGACGAAGGTAGCGGTGTATTGTCAAAAGAAGACATCGTCGCGGTAATGAAGAACATCATTCATATCCGTAACGGTTTCGACGAAGTCGATGACATCGATCACTTAGGTAACCGTCGTATTCGTAGCGTCGGTGAAATGGCTGAAAACCAATTCCGTGTTGGTTTAGTCCGTGTTGAGCGCGCCGTGCGTGAACGTCTGTCTTTAGGCGATCTGAACGAGCTGATGCCACAAGACTTGATCAACGCTAAGCCAATTTCTGCTGCAGTGAAAGAGTTCTTCGGTTCTTCTCAGCTGTCACAATTCATGGACCAAAACAACCCGCTGTCAGAAGTAACGCATAAGCGTCGTATTTCTGCACTTGGCCCTGGTGGTTTGACTCGTGAACGTGCTGGCTTCGAAGTCCGCGACGTACATCCAACGCATTATGGTCGTTTATGTCCAATTGAGACCCCTGAAGGTCCAAACATTGGTCTAATCAACTCATTAGCAAGTTTTGCCCGTACTAACTCTTACGGCTTCCTAGAAACGCCATACCGCAAGGTTATCGACGGCGTGATTACTGACGAAGTGGAATACTTGTCAGCAATTGAAGAAGGTCGTTATGTGATTGCACAGGCGAACATCGAAGTTGACGCTAGCGGTCGTATGGCAGAAGAGCAAATTGCTTGTCGTCATAAAGGTGAATCGACCTTTATGCGCGCTGCTGACATCCAGTATATGGACGTTTCGCCACAACAGATTATTTCTGTTGCTGCGTCGCTGATCCCGTTCTTAGAACACGACGATGCTAACCGTGCCTTGATGGGTGCGAACATGCAACGTCAAGCCGTACCCACACTGCGCTCTGAAAAGCCGCTAGTAGGTACTGGTATTGAGCGTACTTTGGCTGTTGACTCTGGTGTTGTGGTTGTTGCTAAACGTGGTGGTTTTGTAGACTACGTTGATGCGAGCCGCATCGTTGTTAAAGTAAATGAAGATGAGCTGCGTCCAGGCGAAGCCGGTATCGACATTTATAACCTGACTAAATACACCCGTTCTAACCAAAACACTTGTATCAACCAACGCCCTTGTTGTGCTGTTGGTGAGCCAGTCGTTCGTGGTGACGTGTTAGCAGACGGTCCGTCTACTGACTTAGGTGACTTAGCCCTTGGCCAGAACATGCGTATCGCATTCATGCCTTGGAACGGTTACAACTTCGAAGACTCGATCTTAATTTCTGAGCGCGTAGCGCAAGAAGACCGTTTCACCACTATCCACATTCAGGAGCTGTCTTGTATTGCTCGTGATACCAAACTGGGTAGCGAAGAAATCACGGCTGATATTCCAAACGTAGGTGAATCTGCTCTGTCGAAACTCGACGAGTCAGGTATCGTTTACATTGGTGCAGAAGTGAAGGGCGGCGATATTCTGGTTGGTAAAGTGACGCCAAAAGGCGAAACACAGCTAACGCCAGAAGAGAAGTTACTCCGTGCTATCTTCGGTGAGAAAGCGTCTGATGTTAAAGACAGTTCACTGCGTGTTCCTAACTCTGTTAAGGGCACTATCATCGACGTGCAGGTATTTACCCGTGACGGCGTTGAAAAAGACAAGCGTGCAGTTGAAATCGAAGAGATGCATATTGCCCAAGCTCGTAAAGACTTAGGCGAAGAGTTCAAGATCCTTGAAGAAGGTGTATTGAGCCGTGCACGTAACCTGTTAATTGGTGCTGGTTTCACTGAAGCGCAAATTGCTGCGTTGCCACGTAAAGATGTATTGGTTCAAGTCATTGACGATGAAGCAAAACAAACTGAACTTGAGCAATTAGCTGAACAGCATGAAGAGCTGAAAGCTGACTTCGATAAGAAGTTTGAAATCAAACGTCGCAAGATCACCCAAGGTGATGACTTGGCGCCAGGCGTACTCAAGATCGTTAAGGTTTACTTAGCGGTTAAGCGTACTATCCAACCTGGTGACAAGATGGCGGGTCGTCACGGTAACAAGGGTGTTATCTCTAAGATTTGCCCAATCGAAGACATGCCATATGACGAACAAGGTAACCCAGTAGACATTGTATTGAACCCGCTAGGTGTTCCATCACGTATGAACATTGGTCAGGTACTTGAAGTCCATATGGGCGCCGCTGCCAAAGGTATTGGTAACAAGATCACTGCGATGCTTGAAGAACAGCGTGAGCTGGCTGAAGTTCGTGGTTACATCAAGCAAGTTTATGAATTAGGTGACGAAGTGCAGCAGCGCGTCGATATCGATTCATTCACTGATGATGAAGTATTACGTCTTGCGACTAACCTGAAAGGCGGTATCCCGATTGCAACTCCTGCATTCGACGGTGCTAAAGAGAAAGAGATCAAGCAGATGCTTGAACTTGCAGGTTTGCCAACCTCTGGTCAGTTGAAGTTGTTTGATGGTCGTACCGGTAACGAATTTGAGCGTCAAGTAACGGTAGGTTACATGTACATGCTCAAACTGAACCACTTAGTTGATGACAAGATGCACGCCCGTTCTACCGGTTCGTACAGCTTAGTGACTCAACAACCACTGGGCGGTAAAGCTCAGTTCGGTGGTCAGCGTTTCGGTGAGATGGAAGTGTGGGCACTAGAAGCATACGGTGCCGCTTATACGCTTCAAGAAATGCTCACTGTTAAATCGGATGACGTTAACGGTCGTACTCAGATGTATAAGAACATCGTCGACGGTAACCATCAGATGCAACCTGGCATGCCAGAGTCCTTCAACGTGTTACTGAAGGAGATCCGTTCACTCGGTATTAATATCGAGTTGGATCAGGCATAAGCGCAGGCCTTTAGCCGCGTTTGGCAAACAGAATGGTGCTCCGTGCAAGCGGAGCACCCGGTTTAACTCCTTCAGGAGAGAAACGTGAAAGACTTATTAAAGTTTCTGAAACAGCAAAGCAAGACTGAAGAATTTAACGGCATCAAAATTGGTCTGGCATCGCCTGATCTGATCCGTTCTTGGTCTTTTGGTGAAGTTAAGAAGCCAGAAACCATCAACTACCGTACCTTCAAGCCTGAGCGTGAAGGTCTGTTCTGTGCGCGTATCTTTGGCCCAGTCAAAGATTACGAATGTTTGTGCGGTAAGTACAAACGTTTGAAGCACCGTGGTGTTATTTGTGAAAAGTGTGGCGTTGAAGTAACCCAAACTAAAGTACGTCGTGAGCGTATGGGTCACATCGAACTGGCTAGCCCAGTTGCGCACATTTGGTTCTTAAAATCACTGCCGTCACGTATTGGCTTAATGCTGGATATGACGCTGCGTGATATCGAACGCGTACTGTATTTTGAATCATTTGTCGTGATCGAGCCTGGCATGACCAGCCTTGAACGTGGCCAAATGCTGACAGAAGAAACTTATCTGGATGCATTAGAAGAATACGGTGATGAGTTCGAAGCTAAAATGGGTGCCGAAGCAGTACTTGAACTGTTACGTGCTATCGATTTAGCGAAAGAAATCGAACAAATGCGTGAAGAATTGCCTTCAATCAACTCTGAGACTCGTCGCAAGAAAGTGACTAAACGTCTTAAGTTGATGGAAGCATTCTACACTTCAGGCAACAAGCCTGAGTGGATGATCTTAAAAGTACTGCCTGTGTTACCACCTGACTTACGTCCGTTGGTTCCGCTCGATGGCGGCCGCTTCGCGACTTCAGATCTTAACGACCTGTATCGCCGCGTGATCAACCGTAACAACCGTTTGAAGCGTCTGTTAGATTTAGCTGCGCCAGACATTATCGTACGCAACGAAAAGCGTATGTTACAAGAGTCTGTTGATGCGCTATTAGATAACGGTCGTCGTGGTCGTGCTATTACCGGTTCTAACAAGCGTCCTCTGAAATCTTTGGCTGATATGATCAAAGGTAAGCAAGGTCGTTTCCGTCAGAACTTGTTGGGTAAGCGCGTCGACTATTCTGGTCGTTCGGTCATTACCGTAGGTCCTACTCTACGTCTGCACCAATGTGGTCTTCCTAAGAAGATGGCACTGGAACTGTTTAAGCCATTCATCTATGGCAAGCTAGAAGGTCGTGGCTTAGCTACTACCATCAAAGCGGCTAAGAAGATGGTTGAGCGTGAAGTGGCGGAAGTATGGGACGTTTTGGATGAAGTGATCCGCGAACATCCAGTGATGCTCAACCGTGCACCAACACTGCACAGACTGGGTATCCAAGCGTTCGAACCTGTACTGATTGAAGGTAAAGCGATCCAGTTACACCCACTCGTTTGTGCGGCATACAACGCCGACTTCGACGGTGACCAAATGGCGGTACACGTACCGTTAACACTGGAAGCGCAGCTTGAAGCCCGTGCCCTGATGATGTCTACCAACAACATCCTGTCACCAGCCAACGGCGAGCCTGTTATCACCCCGTCTCAAGACGTGGTATTGGGTCTGTACTATACCAGCCGTGAGCGTATTAACGGCCGTGGTGAAGGTATGGCATTTATGTCTGTTGCTGAAGTTGAAAAAGCTTACGCAACTGGCGCTGCTGAACTGCATGCCCGCGTTAAAGTTCGTATCACTGAAACCATTATTGGTGACGATGGTGAGCGCACTGAACAACGCCGTATCGTTGATACGACTGTGGGTCGTGCTCTGCTGTCACTTATTCTGCCAGCAGGTTTGTCATTTGATCTGGTTAACCAGAACATGGGCAAAAAGCAGATCTCTAAACTGTTGAACACCTGTTATCGTCAACTGGGTCTGAAAGATACGGTTATCTTCGCTGACCAATTGATGTATACCGGTTTCCGTTTTGCAACCATCTCTGGTGCCTCTGTCGGTATCGATGACATGGTTATTCCAGACGAGAAATACACCTTAGTTGCTGATGCAGAAGCAGAAGTTCTTGAAATTCAAGAGCAGTTCCAATCTGGTCTAGTCACAGCCGGTGAGCGTTACAACAAAGTTATCGATATCTGGGCAAGTGCCAACGAAAAAGTTTCTAAAGCTATGATGGAAAACCTGTCAACTGAGACAGTGATTAACCGTGATGGTGTTGAAGAGAAACAAGCCTCGTTTAACAGCATCTATATGATGGCTGACTCAGGCGCTCGTGGTAGTGCCGCACAGATCCGTCAGTTGGCTGGTATGCGTGGTCTGATGGCTAAGCCAGACGGTTCAATCATCGAAACGCCAATTACCGCTAACTTCCGTGAAGGTCTAAACGTACTCCAGTACTTTATTTCTACTCACGGTGCGCGTAAAGGTCTAGCCGATACGGCATTGAAGACAGCGAACTCGGGTTACCTGACTCGTCGTCTTGTAGACGTTGCACAAGATTTAGTGGTTATCGAAGACGATTGTGGTACTCACGAAGGTCTAACCATGAAACCGCTGATTGAAGGTGGTGATGTGGTTGAGCCGTTACGTGAACGCGTACTGGGTCGTGTGGTTGCGATTGATGTGTTCTATCCCGGCACTGAAGACGTATTAGCACCACGTAACACGCTACTCGACGAAGCATGGTGTGACAAGTTAGAAGAGCATTCAATCGACGAAGTGATTGTACGTTCTGTTATTTCTTGTGATACCGATTTCGGTGTGTGTGCAGCTTGTTACGGTCGTGACTTGGCTCGTGGTCATATTATTAACCACGGTGAAGCCATCGGTGTTGTGGCAGCACAATCTATCGGTGAACCAGGTACACAGTTAACGATGCGTACGTTCCACATCGGTGGTGCGGCATCTAGAGCGTCTGCAGAAAACAATGTCCAAGTGAAAAACTCGGGTTCATTGAAACTGCATAATGCTAAGCATGTTACTAACAGTGACGGCAAACTGGTTATCGTTTCTCGTTCTTCTGAACTGGCTGTTATTGACGAGCTGGGTCGTGAGAAAGAGCGTTATAAAGTGCCATACGGTACTGTGCTCGAGAAACTAGAAGAAGCGGCTGTTGAAGCGGGCGATGTTATCGCTAACTGGGATCCACATACTCACCCAATCATTTCTGAAGTGGCGGGTAGTATCAAGTTCGTAGACATGATTGACGGTGTCACTATGACACGTCAAACAGACGAACTAACGGGTCTGTCATCAATCGTGATCCTTGACGTTGGTCAGCGTGGTACTGCGGGTAAAGAAATGCGCCCAATGATCCGTCTGCTTGGCGCTAATGGTGCTGACTTGATGATCCCAGGTACTGAAGTACCAGCACAATACTTCTTACCAGGTAGTGCGATCGTTAACTTAGAAGATAACGCGCAAATCAACGTGGGTGACGCATTAGCTCGTATTCCTCAGGAATCGTCTAAAACTCGCGACATCACCGGTGGTCTGCCACGCGTTGCTGACTTGTTCGAAGCGCGTAAGCCAAAAGAGCCTGCTATTCTGGCGGAAATCTCTGGTACCATCTCGTTTGGTAAAGAGACCAAAGGTAAGCGTCGTTTGGTGATTACACCTGCTGATGGCGGCGATCATTATGAAGAGATGATCCCTAAGTGGCGTAACTTAAACGTGTTCGAAGGTGAAAAAGTCGAACGTGGTGAAGTTATCGCTGACGGTCCAGAAGCGGCACACGACATTCTGCGTCTTCGTGGTATCCACAACGTAGCAAACTACATTGTGAACGAAGTACAGGACGTTTACCGTCTGCAAGGCGTGAAGATCAACGATAAGCATATCGAAGTGATCATCCGTCAGATGCTGCGTAAGTGTCTTATCACTTCTGCCGGTGACACTGACTTCCTCGAAGGGGAACAAGCTGAAGTGTCACGCGTGAAGATTGCTAACCGCGAACTGATCGCCCAAGGTAAAGTGCCTGCGACCTTTGAACGTGAACTACTGGGTATTACTAAAGCATCTCTGGCAACAGAATCCTTTATCTCAGCAGCATCGTTCCAAGAAACCACGCGCGTACTGACCGAAGCCGCTGTAGGTGGTAAGAGCGATCAATTACGTGGTCTGAAAGAAAACGTTATCGTTGGCCGACTGATCCCAGCCGGTACTGGTTACGCTTATCACAAGACTCGTAATGAAGCGCGTGCGAAGAAAAACGAACCTGTAGTAGTGAACAAGATCACTGCAAGTGAAGCCGAACAGAACTTGGCCGATCTCTTAAACTTGGCTGGTAGCCAAGATTAAGTAATAAGTTTGTTATAAAAAGGCGCCTATGGCGCCTTTTTTCTTGTAATATGCCGCAAAAGTTGGCTATTTCTTGACAGTCAGGCATTACCTTTCTAAAATTCCGCGTCCCACCATTGTGGGATATAGATTTTTCACACCTTATCGTTGAGTTTGATTCAACTGACTCGGAGCTATACATGGCAACTGTAAACCAGTTGGTACGTAAGCCACGCGCGCCAAAAGTCGACAAGACTAACGTGCCTGCGTTGAATGCGTGCCCGCAAAAACGTGGTGTTTGTACACGTGTGTACACTACTACCCCTAAAAAACCTAACTCTGCACTACGTAAAGTAGCTCGTGTGCGTCTAACTAACGGTTTCGAAGTTACTTCGTACATCGGCGGTGAAGGCCACAACCTGCAGGAACATAGCGTGATCTTAATCCGTGGTGGTCGTGTTAAAGACTTACCAGGTGTGCGTTATCACACTATTCGTGGCGCATTAGACTGTGCAGGCGTGACTTCACGTCGCCAAAGCCGTTCTAAATACGGTGCTAAGCGTCCTAAGTCTTAACTTATCCGTTAAGTAAGGCCAAGCTAGTTTTATTTTGAGAATTCCAGTTTTGGAAATCCCTGAAGCATACGGAGAATTGTTATGCCAAGACGTCGCGTTGTAGGACAACGTAAAATCCTACCAGATCCAAAGTTTCACAGTGAGTTGCTGGCTAAGTTCATCAACGTCATTATGCAAGACGGCAAAAAGTCGACTGCAGAAAAAATTATTTACAAGGCACTAGATGTTGTCGCTGAAAAGAAAAGCGAAAACCATTTAGTTATCCTTGAAGCAGCCCTGGACAACGTTCGCCCATCAGTCGAAGTTAAATCTCGTCGCGTTGGTGGTTCTACGTACCAGGTACCATGTGAAGTTCGTCCTGTGCGTCGTAACGCACTGGCGATGCGCTGGTTAGTTGAAGCTGCTCGTAAGCGTGGTGAAAAATCTATGGCTTTACGTCTGGCAGGTGAAATGCTGGATGCGTCTGAAAACAAAGGTACTGCTGTTAAGAAGCGTGAAGACGTGCATCGCATGGCTGAAGCTAACAAAGCCTTTGCTCATTACCGTTGGTAATATGATGGTGTGGGCTTAGGCCCACACCATAGTTGTTGATATTGCCAAGGCTTAGGTCTTGGTGGAGAGGGTATAATCGTGGCTCGTACAACCCCAATTGAGCGTTATCGTAATATCGGTATTTGTGCTCATGTTGACGCAGGTAAAACCACCACAACAGAACGTGTTCTGTTCTATACCGGTTTGTCTCATAAAATCGGTGAGGTGCATGACGGCGCCGCTACCACAGACTGGATGGTTCAAGAGCAAGAGCGTGGTATCACTATCACCTCGGCTGCGGTAACCACATTCTGGCGTGGTATGGATGCTCAATTCACTGAACACCGCATCAATATCATCGATACCCCTGGTCACGTTGACTTTACTATTGAAGTTGAACGGTCTCTGCGCGTCCTCGACGGCGCTGTTGTCGTTTTCTGTGGTTCATCTGGTGTTGAGCCTCAGTCAGAAACAGTGTGGCGTCAAGCTGATAAATACCGCGTTCCACGCTTAGTATTTATCAACAAGATGGACCGTGCAGGTGCAGACTTTGAACGTGTAGTGAAGCAAATTAGAACTCGTCTTGGAGCCACTTGTGTGCCTATTCAATTGAATATTGGTGCAGAAGAAAACTTCAAAGGCGTGATCGACTTAATCAAGATGAAAGCAATTAACTGGAATGAATCAGACCAGGGTATGACTTTCACTTATGAGGAGATCCCTGCAGAGTTAGCGGCTAAAGCGGCTGAAATGCATGAGTATCTGGTTGAAGTGGCAGCCGAATCTTCGGATGAACTGATGGATAAGTACCTTGAAGAAGGCACGCTATCAGAAGACGAAATTAAAAAGGCGCTACGTCAGCGTACTATAAATAATGAAATCGTTTTAGCGACTTGTGGTTCTGCATTTAAGAACAAAGGCGTTCAAGCGGTACTTGATGCGGTTATTGAATTCTTGCCAGCGCCAATTGATGTGCCTCCAATTAAGGGCATCGATGAGAACGACCAAGAAGTAGAACGCCCATCAGATGACAATGCGCCTTTTGCTGCATTGGCATTTAAGATTGCTACAGATCCATTCGTAGGAACTTTGACCTTTATTCGCGTGTACTCTGGCGTACTCGAATCAGGTTCGGGCGTTTACAACTCTGTCAAACAGAAGCGTGAACGCGTAGGTCGCATGGTGCAAATGCACGCAAACGATCGTACTGAACTGAAAGAAGTCCGTGCTGGTGATATCGCAGCGGCGATTGGTCTAAAAGAAGTGACTACGGGTGATACGCTTTGTGATAACGATCATAGAGTGATCTTGGAACGTATGGAGTTCCCAGAGCCAGTAATTACCATTGCCGTTGAGCCTAAGTCAAAAGCCGACCAGGACAAAATGGGTATCGCGTTGCAAAAGCTTGCAGCGGAAGATCCATCATTCCGAGTTGAAACTGACGAAGAATCATCACAAACTCTGATTTCGGGTATGGGTGAGTTACACTTAGACATCATCGTCGACCGTATGCGTCGCGAATTCGGTGTTGAATGTAACGTAGGTAAGCCACAAGTGGCCTACCGCGAAACTATCCGAGCTTCAGTAGAAGCTGAAGGTAAATTTGTACGCCAATCAGGTGGTCGTGGACAATTCGGTCACGTTTGGTTAAAACTAGAGCCTAATGAAGAAGGCGCTGGTTACGAATTTGTCAATGCTGTTGTGGGAGGTGTGATTCCTCGTGAATTCATTCCTGCGGTTGATAAAGGTATCCAAGAACAGATGAAGAATGGCGTTCTCGCTGGCTTCCCTGTGTTGGACGTGAAGGTCACTCTGTTCGATGGTTCATATCATGATGTGGACTCGAACGAGATGGCGTTCAAAATTGCAGGTTCTATGGGCTTCAAAAAGGGTGCGCTTGAAGCGAATCCGGCGTTGCTCGAACCTTGCATGAAAGTAGAAGTAACTACCCCTGAAAATTATATGGGTGACGTCGTTGGTGATTTGAACCGTCGTCGTGGCTTAATTGAAGGGATGGATGATGGCTTCGGTGGCATCAAAATAGTCCATGCTGTAGTGCCTCTTTCTGAAATGTTTGGTTATGCAACTGATTTGCGCTCTGCTACACAGGGTCGCGCTTCATACTCTATGGAGTTCTTGAAGTACTCTGATGCACCGCAAAACATTGCAAAAGCGATTATTGAATCTCGTAGCTAATATCCAGTTACGACATAAATGTTATTATGGTCCAGCACTGACTGGACTATTCTGAAAAGAAAGGAATATATCGTGGCAAAAGCTAAATTTGAACGTATTAAGCCTCACGTAAACGTGGGCACCATTGGTCACGTTGACCATGGTAAAACCACACTGACTGCAGCTATCTCTCACGTACTGGCTAAGACCTACGGTGGCGAAGCTAAAGACTTCTCTCAAATCGATAACGCTCCAGAAGAGCGTGAGCGCGGTATTACGATCAATACCTCTCACATCGAATATGACACGCCTTCACGTCACTACGCACACGTAGACTGCCCAGGCCACGCTGACTATGTTAAAAACATGATCACTGGTGCTGCACAGATGGACGGCGCGATTCTAGTAGTTGCCTCTACAGACGGTCCAATGCCACAGACTCGTGAGCACATCCTGCTTTCTCGTCAGGTTGGCGTACCTTTCATCATCGTGTTCATGAACAAATGTGACATGGTAGATGACGAAGAGTTACTGGAATTGGTTGAAATGGAAGTGCGTGAACTTCTGTCAGAATACGATTTCCCAGGTGATTTTCCCAGGTGAT
>NZ_JAKKSH010000048.1:0-18125 GCF_025653395.1 Shewanella sp. SW24 | reverse complement strand
GATGGTTCAATGCCTGTTGTGGCTAGTTGGTTTACACGCACAGCAACAGGGCTGGGATAAGCATTTTCAGGCCAATACCATTGGGCATCGAACGGTACTCTCAACGATTCGCTTGGGATTGGAGGTACTCAGGCGGCCTGATTATCAAATCACGGAGAAAGAATTGCTGGCGGCCTGGGTATTATTCGCCAATCAGTTGCTCAAATATGGCTATGCTATGGCTGATTTATGAGGGGATCCTTCAGCGCTAGGTCTGGACGTTCGATTGACAACCCCATAGGCACTATTACCACGATCAACAAGCATAGTCTTGTCATTGGCGATTTAATTCGGCCATTGAGTCTTAGAGAGCTAGCAGCAGCACAAACCTTTGATGAATGTTATCAGTGGCCGGCATCTGCTACGGCAACAAAAATGATGATTGGCAACGCTGTTCCGCCGGTCATGGCAAAAGAAGTTATAAGCGCTGTTTTAAAAGCTGCGTAATTAGCTGGGCAGATAAAGTA
Source organism: Shewanella sp. SW24 (assembly GCF_025653395.1). Lineage (NCBI taxonomy): Bacteria > Pseudomonadati > Pseudomonadota > Gammaproteobacteria > Alteromonadales > Shewanellaceae > Shewanella > Shewanella sp. SW24. Next base: position 17,619 of record NZ_JAKKSH010000048.1, on the reverse strand, counting down.
ACAGATAGATTTTGAGTTTTCATTGAAAATCTACTGGAAATAGAGCGACTAAAGTGCTGTGGTATCATTCCACCAAATTTAAATGCTTGTAGTAAGGATCACCTATGAAAAGTATAAAAGTTATGATCTTAAACATCCTATTACTAGGAGTGGCGATAATCTTGTCAACAGTATTTGACCAACACCAAGCGGCACTATGGTTTGTATTTGCAAGTTTAATTATGGCAACACTCAACATCGGTAAACGAACATAGTTCAACGCGAAATAATTCAGATAAATCTTTTGAGGTGTTCATGTACAAGGCAGTATTTTTAGGTCTTTATATCGTGGCTTCAATCCTGTGCGGGTTTACCTTCCACGACTTAATAGGATGCGAAAATGCGTTGTTGGGCTCAATTGTTGGGTTTGCCTTAGGCAGTGTAGCTTTCTTCTTTGCGTTTAAGCCTGCTTCAGAATTGATATTTTCAAGTGGCCGGCAATAGAATTAGATGTTAGTTCAGTATTACTCTTCGAAGGAATATCTCGAAGTGAATTCTGACATGATAGCAATGTTGTTCGTAGGGTTTACTGCAACTGCCGCACAGGTACTCACTGCTTCTCGATAAAGTTTTGCGCCAACACGCCTAACGCCTTCGTAGTTAAACAATAGATCTGGAATACGGTCTGCAATTGATGAACCCCGCGGCACCATCAGTAAGCTAGGCAGTTTGCTGTAAGGGCAAATCAACATATAACGGTAACTTGGGTCGGCATGTGCATTGTCAGGGATAATTTCGAAAGCGCTTGCATTACCACCGTTTGTATATTCGTTGTAGAAATCTTCGAGCGCTTTTGGTTTGTTGGCCATCAAGACGTAAGGTCCATTGATTGTTTGAAGTAGGTATTCAAGCTCTATCCCAATGCCAAGGATTCGCTTTAGCTGAAATAAGGAGGCTGGTGGCAATGTTGCAGCGCTTCCGAGATACCAATTAAGTTCTTTTAGAGTAATGCTGCATAGCTTGGCAATATCAACCATCTTGCCTGGCCAATTTGCGAGAAGCATTTTTATCAGTTCTGCAGTGTTATCGCTGTGTTCATATTCGTCATCATCGCTCAGTTCGATATAGTCAGCGTTCGTGCCGCTCATTAACCACATGAAGTTGTCAATTGAATCTCTCTTGAAATAGCGAGGCCCGGATTCTGGTAGCGACTTTTCCCACGACGACAACCAATCTCCAGTTTGCCAATCGAGTTCGGTGTCATTGAGTGGTGCGCTCAAGGGATGAATTGGTTGCTGTAGCCATTGCATAATTTTAAATGCCTCTTTACCGCTGTGATAGCTTGGCGCGATTAGGACATTTAGTAGATGATCATCTTTCGCATAACGAGATAAGGTATCAAAAGGTGTTTCTTGCGGTTGGGGCGGAGCCGAACTCGCTGTCATGGAGATATATTGCGCACTTTCTTGCGCAGACCTTAGTGAGCCTGGGTGTGATCTATCATTAGGCGCAGTAACTTGCAGTTCTACGCCAAGTGGTTGCAGTGCTTCGGCAAGTAACGGGCAAGCTTCATGTAGATACTTGTTTACGCGCACAATATCAGGCAAGCCCCTTAACCCTTTGGCGTGCTCCCAAGCATTGGCCAAAAATCCTTTAATTGCAATTGGCGCGTCAATTGGTGCAAATGTCATCCAGCGAATGGGTAGGCCTGCGACTGTGAGACCGTAAAGTAAAATAGGGCTTAGTTGGTAACGCTTGGCGTCACTGACCGTCATTGGGTCAAGGAGTTTAACGATACCGTGCTTGGGATGAGCAAAAAGGTATTTCGCCGTTGCTACATAGAGATGATGAATACGCGGTTCTTTTTGCATCGAATAAAACTCCTGATTGAATTGGTTTCACTCTACGCGCGATCCGGAAATAGCTGATCATAGATAATGATTATCAACGTGCTTAAATGTTAATGTTTGAAAGTTGTCGCCAGAAATATACCCCAGATAACACTACTACAAAGAGTAACACTACCAATAAGCACAGTGCCATGATAGAGCTGAGCAAATTCAAAAGAGGGGTGTAACTGAGCGGCAGGGCTCCAATCACAAAACACAGACAGTACAGAGCAATATAGCTGTTATTCAAATCAAACTTGCTTGGAACGGCATTAGCCACGACTGAAGAAGTGAAATACATCCAGATTCCAAACCGCAACGGTTCATCAACGGCGAAATTATAAAGTGCAGACCAGTCAATGGTGGCTGGCGCCTGGAATAACCAATTAAGTATGCACACAACAGCACATCCGCCGAAAAGCGGGGCTATTCCGACGAATAAACGTAACACAGGGCTAATTAATGATGGTCGGTACTGGTACTGCACAAAGCCAAGTGTGCCGTCAGGCTGTGGTGAGAAAAAGGATATTTTGGTAATGGTAAACCGAAACAGAATTGCAGTAAGAGCATGACTGAGTTCATGGACAAATACACCCGGGGCCGCATAAAGACGAAACAACAAACCACGCCCAATGTGGGAAAATACCCTGTCGCGCAATAGCGATAATAACGTTAAAGTTACCCCTAAACTAATTACGGCTAACCAGCCTTCATTTGCCATAAGTTGTTACTTAAGCTTAGTCAATACTGTTAGAGATCTCCATCTCCCTAATGCTGTATGCATGGGCGATGTCGGCGCGCTCATCGGCGTTTTTGGCATCTGCCTCCAAGCGCTCAACCATCACCTCCAGTGTTTCCATTTGCTTGGCACGGCGTAAGCGCAATACATAGGTTTTCACTGTGTCACTAGCACTATTGAAGTTGAACATCTCACGTAACATTGTTTAGTCCCGAGCAAAAGATTTCCAAATGTAATTCTGGGGAAGACATTAACACCAAATGATAATTCCCAATATAACCGATGCCAAAATAATTCAATTTAGACCATCATGCAAACTAGGGGGAAGGAATAAGCAAGAGCACGGAGTACACCTGATAATTCCGTTAAACTCTGACGCGCTTATTCTGGCGTTTCCTTGGATATAACTTGTTTAACTCGCTTCACCGTCGAGGTGCTATTGAGTGTTAATCTGGCGATTTTCTCTTGAGTGAGATTGCCTGCCTCCAACAGATCAATCACATATTGATACTGCTTGCGCCATTCCTCGCCACCGACTTTGATGGTTCCCTTGGGGCGCCCAAAACTGCTGCCGCTTTGAATCGTCTGGCGAATCCCTTTACGCACAGCATCTAATCGCTTGGGTTCGTAACGCCAACGCCCTGTGGCAATAAAGCGCTCGTCCTTATCGAAGGGGGCTAAGTCATTGGCTACGCGTGTGAATGCGGCCTTAAGCTGCTTCAATGCTGACGCATCGAGGCTCAGATATTCTTGATGTTTTCCTATCTCTCTCTTTGATAGCCGGTATCGATACAATACATACTGCTCCAGATAACCGCCGTAAGGGATTAACCGCAATACTTTGGTGGAGATGTCCTGGTTAAAGTGGGCTTTCATCTCTGACATGACTTCAGCTAACCTTACGTTCACTTCACGACGTGTCCGGCCCACCTTATAAATGACTTCACCACTGTCTAGGGTTAACTCAAATAAATAGGTGGTAGCCATCATCAGCTGCTGTTGGCGCCAAGCCTCAATCTCAAAGTGTGCTCGATGTAGTTCGTTGTTAGCCACTAACTGCGATTTTCTATGTATCCGGGCTGTGAGTTGGCGGCGAAACCAGTTGCTGAATTTACTCAGCGATAGTTGGCCGGTGATGATTAACGCGGCATCGGTCAGTCGATATTTACCCGTGTAACTGTCGGTCTCAATAAGATTGTGCTTTAACAGATCACGAACATGCTTAGGTTCATACCAAAATACTTCCCCAGGATGGGCTTCGGCGTAATTCTGTAAGACATTAACAAGGAAATCAGGCGCGCAAAGGTGAAAGTGATCCCAGCCTGGTATTTGTGGCAGCTGTTGCAGTGACTCATGGCAGGTTTCGCCGTCATGTCGAAAGTGATGAATATTGACTAGCCCCTTTGCGGCGATCAACGGCACGGCACAAAAGGGGCAGGAGAGGTCGGTTTTACCACTATTTACCACATCGATAGCGATTAACTCTCCGTCTGTGGCTTTTCCGAGTGTTAAAAAGGCATTGGAAGTCATACTTAATTGACCCTGTTAAATGTCGAATAAATGTAGCTCAAATAAGTATGGGGAAGAACGTAAGTTATATCAACCGGTCAGGTCATCAGGTCATCAGGTCATCAGGGCGGCTAGGGTATTCTAATCTCAATTCAATGGCTAAAGTCGATTATTTGCAAAATCTGCCATAATCTTGTCGTCACTAAGATTATCTAAATTTCTCTTCCACTTTCTCAAATATGGCCATCGCCACTTTATTGAGCACTATTAATTATCTATCCAGATACTCAAGAGGTAGGGGTGTACACCTATCTTTGTTAGCCCACATCATTGCATGATGGTCTAAATAAGGTTACAGTAAGACAACAACAAAAATACTTTAAGGTGATAGCTTTGTGTATCATATCGGATAGCTATGAAGTGATCCAATCCTCATTGCGGGAGCTCAATCACCTGCTTGATTCGAATACCCCTATCCGTGCCAGCGTGACACCTGTACCGCCCGTCATAAAATCGGCTGAGAAAGTGCGCGAGCCGGTGACGGTGATTTCGGTACGCGAAACACTGGGTCTTGCAGCAGTAACGAAAGCCAAACTCGCTTACGGTGATTTACACATTCATCCTGATTACTCGCAGCGCTCAGCTCGTAGAACGCCTGGGGTGCTTTGGTACTCCACATCGCCGTTAGTCACTCACAAAGTTATGGATGTCATTGCCCGGATTAACTTGGCTAAAGCGGCCATCGAGAAGGAAATCACCACCAAGTACAGCGCCCGTGCAGACAGATTTGAGAAACTACGAGAGGTTTGCCCTGGTGTCATGGCGTTACATCTCTATCGCCAAATCCGATGCTTTGACGAACCCATGACCTCGGCGCGGCTCAGCTGGTTATGCAAGGATGTGGTGTCGAAGGTCGATAAAGACAAATTGCTACAGCAACTGAACGCGGATATTAAGCGCCTTGGCGATGAATGCCCAAGTCAGCTATTGCTGTTAAAGCAGAACATCTTGAACACCCCCGAAGCGATGATTCGGGCGCGTCGGGATATTCAGCCGCAGCCCGTGGCCAATCTCATGATTAACGGGAAGGTGAAAACGGTTACCGCTACGATGCCGCTTATTGTATTGCAAAGTGAGCCGTTAGAGATCAAGCCACTCACTACGTTTGACGCTTCAGTTAAGCGCGGTACTCGTGCCGATAAGCAAGCAGCTACGCCACTGGGCTCCTTTAATGGCTCCAGCTATGAAGCAAGGAATTAAAGACCGCAAACGGAGAGTAATTAGGTCAATTTTTGCGTAATTCCCATGACGTAATACAGTGCGTAAAGCAATGTAATTTGAAGGCTTATGAATGAACAGTTACGAAGAGCAGCTTAAATCCGTCTTTCACACATCGCAGATGCACTTGTATATGACTTGTGCTGAGTCAGACCGATTTGTGCCAATGCAACGCCGCAATGAGATCCTGATAAAAAGGTTAAAGCCTTTTGTGGATGACAAGTCATACCGTGAAATCAAGAGTCATATTAAGCGTGTTATCCAGCTTGGTCGCAAAGGGCAGGATATGGAGGCCTGCATCAATCAAATGCTATCAGTAATCAATAGCTCCAGCGTGAAATACGATAGGATGATGGCGTTGGCTGAATGGTTAGTTACTACGATTGAGGTTATCGAAACGCCGATTCAATTCCGAACCAGCGAGCAACCAGTAACAGTGGACCACAATGTCTGTGAGATCCGCTTTAATCGCTTAGAGATTGAAAATTGCTTTAATGAAGACGGCCAACAAATTGCTCCGATGATAATTAACTATCGCTACACTTCAGAGGACAATTTAATTGCACTTAAGAAGGTGTTTAACTCAGATTATCAATTGATTGAATGTATGGTGTTAACAAACAACACTGCCAACTTATTTATCATCGATAGCGCTCATTGGTTGGATGCTCAATAGTGCTCAAATAGCTGAAAGGAACTCTCGGTATGATTCAATTACCCTCTCTCACCTTACATGATGTTGTACGCAACTTATCCGGCTTAGGCTTCTTTTGGGCGTTGTGGATGATATTCCCTTATCGACATAATCACGCAATACCTCTACTTCGGTCTGGTGCCGCTATCGCTTTGATGGCGGCTGGGTTGTATAGGCTAAGTGATACAGGGCTTGTTGAGTTTAACACCCCTGCATTTCTGGCGCTGGCCACATTACTGGTCACTACTAAAATGGATAATACCAATACATTTCCGGCGATGGTTATTCAGAACGTGTTTCTTGGTAGCACGTTAATTTCGTTATTTATTTATGGCATTGGAACCGTAGTTATCACCTGCACTTCGGCTGCGATTTTCTTGTATATCCTCAACAAAGCAATGCCGGAAGACATTCACAATTAATATAGCGAGTGATATTGTCCATCCGTGTACTGCATTGGACGTAACTCTATGAATCCTTTTATCCTGCCAAACAGAGCCCTTAACGCGAGCGAGCTGTTTAATCAACGAGTCCTGAACGACCCCTCTACGTCGAAATGGGTTAGGGAACAGTGGGGGAACCTGTCGAAGCGTGATGTTGTTGATGCGCTGAATGACTTGGAAATTCTACAGTTGATGCTGACCAAAAAATTGCATGGACTAAGCCAATGATTATCGCGAATAAAATTGGCTGACTCATACCCGCAGAGCTCAACGTTGAGACTCCGAAATACTGGGATGTTAAGCCTTATGATGAACCAAACACCCGTAGAATATGGAAAACCTATAGAAATGTCAGGTATTTACAGACGTAAAAGCCGCGGAAGCATTGGTGCTTTCCTTCCTGAACCACTTTAATCGCTGGCAATACCTGCAAGGAAATGAAAATTGAAGATAAATCTCAGAGAGCTTAATGCTCTTCAACCCGCCCCTCTCAGCGATGCGGTTTTAGTAAACCTAACTGAATTAGCATTGGCAAGAGGCTGGGTTATCGATAAGGGCCACATTACCTATGAAACGGTGCCATACGACCTTATTGTTGGACACGAACAAGGGATGATTCCTTCGGTTTCCTGGGGAAACCTGTTAAATGGCCACCATACTTTCCCCATAACTACTTTGATGAATTTCTTTAGCGTTTAAAGTTGGGCTCAATGCAAGTAGTGAGATAATAATCGCTTTCTTCACAGTTCACTTCCCTGTTTTAAATTGTTTAACTTACTGATATTAAGTCAATAATTGTCAGGTTCATATAGAAATGCAGGTAGAATCAGACTACCGTCTTTCTGCCAACATCTTGGCCATCGCACTTTCCTTTGCCTTAATGTCTTTGCCGTACCGCAATACCATCATTGGGCTTTTCCAACGGCCGTTCTCTTGGATTTGGGCTATCGAATAGCCTGCGGCAAGTAAGTCCTGTGCGGCGCCAATCCTGGCACTATGCCCAGACCAAGCAGAATGAAGGTCGATTGCTAAGCTCTCGAATGCCCACAGAAATACTCGGTCCACTGTACGGGTGTTCATCGGCTTGGCTTGAACCGAGACTTTATTGCTCCGGCCAATCGGCTGAAACAAGTAGTCTTCCTTAGTCAGCCCAGCACCTTGGATGTACCGCTGAATCAATTTGAAGCCTAGCGGCGTAATGTTCACAACCTCTTCTTCACCCGAGTCATTGGTTTTGGTGTAAGGCACTGACAACACATAATCGCCTTCAAAGGTGGACTTGAGATGGCCCACTTTGATCCGAAGCAGCTCGGATTCACGAAGCAACGATTCATAGGCGATGTTCAGCAACGCCAAATTGCGCTTGTCTAATAACCTCTCACTTTCGCCATACGATTCTATGAGCATCTGCAGGTGATGAAGTCTAAAAGGCGTTGCCTGCTCTTGCGCTAAGCCGCCTGACTCGAGCTTTACTATTCTGATTTCATTCTGCTTGTCTTGCACGGTCTTACTGCTCACAGGGGACAGCAAACCACACTCCACATGGAAACTGTTAATCGCCCAAGCATATTGAGATAAGGTAGTGTATGACGACGCCTGGTGGTACTCAATAAATGTGGCCACTACCTCGGGGGTCGCAGGCAACGGGGTAAGGTTATTTGTAAGACACCAACTTTCAAACTTAGCCCACCGGCTCATTAGTGCTCGCCATGTATTAGCCCTGCGGGTACGGTGGCCATTCTCAAGAAAGTGCTTGAGTTTTGCCTGAGTAATCTCCCGAATGCGGAGCTTGTCTGCATCGGTTAAGTGAGCCAGAGGCTTTGACAATAGCGCCTGTAGCTCGTCAGTAGAGCGCTGATAGCTGTCTTTTAACGAATCGTTAAGCGTTGACGGAGGTTCGCCGTAGGACAGTGCAACGCTGTGATTATTCGTGGTTAATAAGCTCACCTAATGCCTCCCTGTCTGCTGAAAAAGCGGGGTGTTCGTCCTTGTAAAAACTCAGTAATTCATCAATCGCAGCATCCACGGATTTGGCGCCAATCGTATCCTTGAAAAGAACTAGCTTGTCGTATTGGGTCTTGCTGATCACAGGTCGAGTCGTCTTTTGAACCCGCTCGATTTGAGAGATGCGCCGACGTACCAGCTTCCAACCTGAATCCGAGAAAATGGAATTAAGACAGACATTCAATGAATGCAGCGCGGTTTCCTGTGGTAACGGCTTGGATTTGGTGGGTTCGGTTTCTCGCATTAACTGACGGAATGTCACAGTGAGGGTCGGAGTGCCATTTAAGAACTGCGAAGTAAACCACTCGGTTTTCTCTATCTGGTTGTAAGTGTTACCGATCATGCGCGAGAGTAAATCACGTACTTGTGGGCTTGCAGCTTCACTTGCCGCTAACAGTCTTAATGTGCGTCCCTTGGGTCGCGAACTGACGTCAGAGGGGAGGGCGTGATACGTCCAAGCTGGGCCTAATGAGTCAGATTTGAGTGGGGAGGTAGTGTCATTCATTTTAGTATGGCGTCTCTACACTAATAATTATGTTTTTAGTATAGAGACACGCACTAACTAAATCAAACAAGTTTAGTTAGATTTCTGAGCTGCCTACCCATTGAGGTAATACACCGTAAAGTAGATACGCATTCCATGCTTGACCACCTGCCAATGCATCACAGTCCAGCGCTTCAAGGCTGTCATGAGTCCATCCTCCTTGCGGCGCAGGTACTATAGTTATTTGTGTGCCATCTAAGTCCTGAATTTGGAGATCACATTCAACAAGTGCCCCTGTCAAAAAATCTGGTTCATTCGGGCTTGATGGGCGGGTGATGATGCCAGAGACGATTTTTGATAGCTGTAGGCTCACCACCTTCCAGACCAGTGGATTGCTTTGCAAGGCACTAACAATCTTATCCAGCATAGGGATGGCCCCTTGAAGAAGAGCTAATTCAACCGAGTCAATTGGTTCGAAGTCGCCGGACTTGATTGCCTCGATGTCCTCGACATAAAAATTGGCACCATCCTCAATACCGTTACCTTGACCAAGGTTAATGCCGTAGGTGAACACGATGGGGGCATGGTCGCTATCGGTCAGCACCTCGGCATTGACCATGACTGCGAGTTCCAGTTTAACCAGCGGGTTAGGCGTATCGACGTAAAAGCTGTATTCCTGATAGTAGCTATCCGCGTCGCCGTTGTCCTCTAGGAACGGCAGGGGAGCTAACAAACTGGTCGCTTGGTCAAGGTAAATACTTGGGCTAATTTGCATCTTATTTCTCTCAGTTATTAATGTAAGATCATCATTGCATAGGTTCAATTTCTGGCAAATTTTGAGTAAATTCTACAGGATTTTAATATTACAAACTTGCTTCAATCATGCCGTAACGGGCATTGCTTCACCGCTAAGGCCAAACCGTTTAATCCCCGCGCTAATGCTATACCTGCTCCATTGCTTGCCGTTTGTATCCCAGAAAGCGACGCAGCCGGAGGGTGAGCACTCTATAAACGCAATCTCGCATGGCTCGGCAAATGTGGCATCCTGACACGCACCAGCAAGTCAAGGGCGCACCCAACCCCCAACGCTAACGACATGATGCAGTTCTTGCATTGGGGGAGAATCGGTAAACGTCCTCACAACCGTTTGGAGCAATCTTGAGCGCTGCCTAGCTAAATCAATTTCATTTACGAGAAGCCTCTTTAACTGGCCACGCTGACTTAATATCCCGCCTGTAGCTGGGACGATTTGGCTAAATCTGCCAGTTGCTTGATCAGCTAACTCAGAAAAGGCCTTTTGATACCGTTTTGGTAGCATGAGGTATAGAGGGCATCGTAGTTCATGGATTGGATATGGCGCTGGGCTTTGCTAACCAGAACTTTGTTAGCGCCTAACGTCGATACCCGTTCATCAGTCATTACCTGTTCGTAGGGCTCAATCAGCTCCGATGCGTGGATTAACCCATGCTTGGCGCTAAGGAAAAATAGGTTAAAAACCTGCGATAACTCTACTTGTGACCATTGCTTCACGATACTCAGATACCCCGTGCCTTGGTAAAAATCAAAGGCGAGGGCGTGGTGGGGCAGCTTCTTCTCACTACAGAGCAAAATTAGCGTCGGCTTCAACGAAACCAGCTCTTGCTGTAACGCATAGAATTGGCCTGCAACCGCTTGAGTAGTCCACAATAATTCTATTAAAAATCACTCCCCAAATGATTCATACCAAAGTCATGATCAAAGTCGTGACCGCTATCGATGCCTGAATGAGTCAAGTCAGCTCCTAAAGGATTACCTGCCACATCCAAAGCGCCGTTCAGCGTAAGCAACCCTGTAGCTGGATTGATAAGATAATCATGGTAAGCGCCCGTTCTACGATTAAAACCAGCCTAATCATCACATCCATATTGGTATTGATTAGCCACACATGGGATCGTACTTGGGATGATATTAAGCGGTGCTGCACGAGGAATTGCCGCAGGTAATGGGTTACCTTTGTTGAGCAAAACAATTAGGCCCGCGACGAACCCAAACACACCTATAACCAAATATGCAGCAAACATAGTCACCTCTAACAACTGAATTTCTTATCTGAGTAAAGGATCTCACAAATGCAAAACGGCGCAAAAATTGTACTTTGCGCCGTCTGAATAGGAGGGATTAAGCCGCCATCAAAAGGTTTTGATAGTTATGCGTTAACGATAACGAATGGCCAAACATTTCAGTAACTTCCACGACCTGAGATGCTGGAACCTCCATTTCATCCGCCGCTTCGTCTGCGCTACGAACCCAGCTAAACAACTTACCAGCCACTACATTTAACTTTAGCGCCAACTTAGGGTTCATCTTAATATGTAGGTTACCGTTAAGGTACGCACGAACTGAGAACAGTACCTCGCTAGAGCCGTTAGATTGTATGTATCTAAAATCGTGGGCTTTGTTGCTGGCCCATTTGAACTCATAAGCCTTTGGTGTGCCGCGTGTATCGAAACCAAGATTACCAGCGATGGTGACCAAATCAGTGATAAATTCGATTGCACGACAAGACAGACCGCATTGGTTGTAATAGCTGTTATAGTCGTAACCATTAACGATGCCGCCTACATTTTCCATTACACAGCGGTAGTCCAATTTGAAATGGGAGATGTGACCATTCTTGACCAGCTCACGATATCGCCAGCCGTCGTATTTGAAGGTGCGTTGGTTCGAAACATAATTCACCACGTTTGCCGCTTGGCACATAGATAGGTAGAAATCCTTGAACTGATCATCTTGAAGAGCATCAGCATGTTTTATTGCCCATTGAGCTATCGCATAGGCGTTTTCGGCAGTGAAATCGACGCTTACATGACGCTCCAATAGCTCTAGTAACGCTTTGCGATTAGATGATGTCAGGCGAGAAGTCAGCGCATCAAATTTAGAGAATAATTCCTTCCAAAACAGACTCTTGAGGCTCTTGATTTTGAGCTTGAGACTTTCCAGAACCGAAGATTTAGATACTTCCAGTTCTCTCAGTAAATCAGGGTCAATTTCAGCGAGTGCGGAATAAGTACCCATTAGCTTGGCCATCTGGTGATCGTAAAGCGATTGCATAGCCTTAACCATGTCACCACCTGGCACCAATTCATTGAGCTTTTGTTGAGTAGAATCGGATGGCCCTCTGAATTTTGCAGAATAATCACTTTCAGCCAAATCTAGGTCAAAGTTAGCGTCAAAGAACGCTTTGAAGGGGTCTACCTTGCATTGACGATGGTTTTTATACCCTAAATTCACCCGAATAATGTCAACCGGCACTGAATGACGGGTTTCGCGATCACAATCATTTTGGAAATCGAATGTGCCAATGACCTCAGCTTCGGCTTCACGTACTTTAATCGCGTTTTCAATATCTCGACTGCCAGACCAACGCTGTGGCAATACCAGATAGCACACCTCGGCATTAGCCTCAGTGATGACGCGGGTTGCCCATTGCTCAAAGGCAGAATAAGGAGGGTTACAGAAAATGACGCCAACTGGCTTATCAACAAGGGTTTGTTGATTAAAGTCAGTGCCAATAACCAGCACTTTTTTATCGAGCTGGCTGCAATGGACTAGGCTCTTTTCAATGGCGTACAGGTTGTAAAATGGTGGGCTCATTTCGCCGCGACGATCTTCAAGTGGCATGTTAAGGGCGCTTAAAACTCGGCCATCTCCGGCGCCAATATCAAGCAAGGATGACTCTCTGTTGTAAGACTCTAAGAACTTAGACTCAACCAAGTCGCGTCGAACTACATCAATGATATGCTCAGACGAAGGATACCACTCAAAATCCTGCTCTTCCGCCTTCAAGTGCCTTACACGTTGTGCGGTTGAAAAGTTTAACTCACCTTGTTCGGCTAACATGACGGAATGAGACATTTGGAACACCCTCTTAAGTTTCGATGTTCAAACTATCTCACGCTTTAAAAATCACGCAAATTTTGACATTAATATAGTGTCACCATACTAAATATTTATGGTTTAGTGTGTCCCACGCACTAATCAATCATGAAAAATCACGGTTAACGCCTGACAAACATACAAGGTCCGAGTCAAATGGGGTTATACTCGGCAAAGCGAGCGCAAAATCATCCATCCCACCCAGTTTAATATAGTGACACCACACTAATGCATCATGGCACCAACGCCACGCAAACCCTTCAGTATTGTTTAGTATAATGACATCACACTAATATGGTTTTCGGCTGGTGGGTACTCGTGTCCGATAACTGTAATTATCGGACGCGAGTAAAAACAGACGGGCAGGGGCAAGCATTGACTCCGCGGGTGTACTGGAATCGATTGCTGAGCTTCAGATCCCACATCATGAAACAGAGAGCGCTTATTGTCTTTTAGCTGTATTGAAAAGACGAATCTAATAAAAAAGTAATAAATCAGTGACGGAACAGAAAAATGCTTAATTATAAGGAACATCGTCAAGAACTATTGACCGTAACTATTTATTTTGGCATCTTAGCACTGGGATTCAGCAACCATTTCCATGCCACGCGGACAAAAGCTGTAGTGTTAAATAACGTCTAATCATGCATACATGCATTGACTGACGTGAGTGGCGCGTCAGTTAAATCCAATTATTATGGAGTATGTATTCATGCATCAAAATATATTAAAAGTACGCAGAAAATTTCTTTCTCAAGCAATTAATTATACTGTCGGAGAAAAAATTGTTAGCGGCAGAGTTGCTGCTGATATTTACGCACAAATTCTTGGGTTTGATAATAATAACACCCTAAATTATTTGCTTGGTCAGAACGATTTTAGAGCTAGAATGCTGGTTGAAAATGATTGGAATTATAACAATCAAAGAGCATTCAAAGTTATATCACAGCATATTCCAAATTTAACTTCTAGCATGTTATACGCCATAGAACAAATGTCGAAGCCTTGGTATACAAATGATTTAGAATGGCGCCCTACGCTTATTTCACTATTGAAAGGCGTAGAACATGTTGAGTATTTACGCTTTCGAAATAAATATGACTTATGTGACGGTTTATCATATCTTTTCATTTATCTAGCAAGCGACCAAGCCTATAATAACAAAGCAAAAAATAGAATTTACATGATTTGCTGCCTACTTAGTGATCTTATTGAGTCTGGGAGAATATCAGCGATAAGATGGTCTGATATTGCTGCTCTATATAATGAAGAACATTTCGATTTAATGGTTGAGTGGGTATTACACTCACGCGAAAAACGTATTCGAGATATAGAGTTGTTAGAGCGATTTGAAAATTATGCGTTCAAAGATTTTTCGAATTTCAGCACAAATAGTATCGGAGTAGAACCGTTCCAAAATCTTTTCCGTGAATTAGGTGTTGATATTGATAATTTATGCTTACCACATTATTTAGAGATAGATTGGGTTTGAGTCGAAATTCGTATCACCTTGGCAAAGTATGACAGCAATGTATATTAATGGAGATGGGGATGATTTTGATGACCGATTTAAATTTCTAGTCCCAAATAAGGAGGATCTTGACTTTTCTGGACAACATTCATAGAGAATTGTAAACGTTTAGGGTTTGCATTTGTTTGAAGCGTCAATAGTGCAATTTAACCAACTGCAAAATTGGTTGAAAATTATCATACGAAGCTGAGTACGAGAAAAATTATGAAAAAATTTATAGAAGATACACTTTTGATGTTGCTAGGTGCTCTTATCACGATGCTGATCATAGGGCTAGGTGAGCTACCTACATTAAGTTTTGAAACACTCATTCAGCTTTCGTTAGCAGTGGGTCTGGGATTCTTTATCCGCTTTGTGGTTAACAAAACACGTAAGCCAAAGCTTGTTCTGAATAAATTGGATAGTATTTCTGAGTGGGGGGAGTTGTCGAAATATGAGGATTACCAAAACCAGCATCCACCGTTTGATCTGAATAAATTGGATATTTATTTTGAGCCGAGTGAGATGGTGAAATATGCTGTTAAGTTTGAAGATACAACAATTAACCCCGATAGAGGCAATAATGGAAAAACCTCATTAGGGTTGCCGATTGAGTTACTACCGCCAGAATTGGAAATATATGAAAAGCAATTTTTCGATAAATCATGCAAACATCTATCGGGAGTTCTTGTTGATTTTAATACTGCCCTTAAGTTGCGTTACATTGCTGGAATGAATGGAACTAACGCAATGATCCGTGACTGCAAAGAAAGTTATTGGCAGGATAAGATAACGTTAAGCGGTACGCTAGCCTATACGCCTTCAAGTGATTGTTAGGGAAAAAATATGTATCAAAGTAAATTGGTTACTTGCGTCATTCGTTGTTCATAGATTGGTTTGCAACAAAGCAAATGGAAGCTAAGCAACGTGTATATGTCCCATACGAGACATTCATAATTTCGTTAGGCGCTTACAAACAAGTGCATATTAAACTGGATATTAGTACGAGTATCTGAATTGCAATTGACACACCGACAGAGGAATTGGCAGGTGATTTTGTTCACTATTTTAATGCCTGATATGAATAATTGACGTTAAGGGGCAAGCAGCCCCTTAAACAAAGAGTTTATCTAATATCCCTGTTATTGATTGCTGTATTTAAACGGTTAGTTGGTTAGCTTTAATCAGAAGTCTCAGTAATAGCCTTAATAATATTAATCGCCCCGACAATTATCATTATCATCGTTATTATGAGACCGAAAGGCGCCAATTCATGCGTTATCAAAAGGAAAGCTATCGGCAAAACCATCCCTAGCAGTATTAAGGCTAAACCGTTTTTAACCTTGGGGTGATTTTCTTTACCTTTAATGGAGTTTTTGAAAGTGTAAATCATACCCAATATCGCTAATGGGTACGCCATTGCCGACCAATTTAGATCCGCCATTGCATAAACTGCTAGAACAATCATCAAAATAGACAGAGTGCCTAACGTCTTTTCTACCATTTCACCCCCTAAGCTGTTGTTAATCCAGCATAGCAAGTCCCTGAATTAATTGAATAGGGCTTTGAGGATATTTTTAATTTTATCGGGTATTGGGCGACTGGTGCAGTCCAATAGCGCGTCTAAATCCAACGCCTGAGTAAAGCGTTTATTCGACCACGAATCGCCATACATTGATTCGGCCCAAGTGAGAGCCTGAGCCAGCGAGTGAAATTGGCGCCTTCCGGTGTAGCCTAAGCGGTGATCTACAGTCACGCCTACAAAGTGGATGCGGTAACTTGGAGGGATGCGGTTCGCTAGCCGGATAAAGGGCGTTTGCCATACTTGCGGCTTTTCCGCCAAACGTGGATTGAGAGGGTCTTTAAAATCGAATCTGGGCATGGCAAGGCTCCTGTTTAATTAAATACAGGATCTCACCAAGTCCAAATCACGCAAATTTTGCCTTACGCTGCCTTCTGCTTCAATGCCGCCAAGCGTGCCCCCAGAGTCATCTTGTTAGCTGCCTGCGGCATTGCTAGGCGCAGTACTCGTTGTAACGATTGGTTAAGTGACTCAATAAAGCTCAAGTTCTCTTCCATTGTTTCTAACGCTTTTCCCAGCAACAATTTGAAGTTGTCAGGGTTTGGCTTCCACCACTCCAAAATGGATTGGTCGTACACGTCGGCTGGCACCAGGGAGCCGACGGCGACCTTGTACTCTTCCCGCGTTAAGCCTTTACATAATTGCTGTTTGAGCGTTGATATAGCGTCGCTCCAATCATGGGTTGCTCGGTTAATTTCAGCGACAATCAAATTCAACGACTTGGCCATGAGTCTGCTGACATTGAGGTAGTCGCTCGGATGCTCTTTGAGTTGAACTAGCTGAGCAGGCGATAGCAGCTGTTTCAGTAAATCATCAATCTGGGTCACGCCGCCGAACATCAGTGCCAGCCACAATTTAGACACTCCAGCTTTCTGGGTTACCCCTACGTCTGAGGTATCAAATCTTATATGGAGTAAATGGCTATTAAGACCATCTATCATTTCCCTTACTGCCCAACCTGCTTCCTGAATAACGCGCTCGATATTAAGTCCTAGGCGCTCTACTGTGTCATCGTTGGTTAGGGCGGTTTTAACCCCGTGGCGCTGGGCATTTCGCTCCGCTCTAATGATATTAAGGATTTCTGTCTTATCCCTGCGATGCTGGGTCATATCGATGGCGCGGGGATGGTTCGCAACATCGATGTAAGGCATAGACTGAAAGCTGAACATTCCGAGCTGCTGAAATATCTGTGTGCGCTTTAAAATGGCTTGCAGCTGGCCCCAATAGCTCGTTTTAATGGTGATCACGCCTTCAGCTAACAAGGTTTCAGCCACATGGGTGCCACAGTAGCGCCGCACATCAATTGCTTTGTAGCCGTAGCTGTGGCGGTTCCGCCAAAAATAGGCCATAAAGTCCCTGTGAAGCTGCAAGGCGCGTCTTGGGCCATCAATGGCATACCATTTCTCAAGCGACAATTCGGATAGCTGAATGTTTTCTACCGTGGCAGCTGGGTCAAATGACAGGTCTTCGTGGGTCGCGATAGCCTGCTGAGTAAAGCCAGAGAAGTTAGGCACTAACAAAGAAGAAGTCTGTTGGTGTGCCTCATGTAATCTGCAGTCCAATTTTGGTTTGTAAAACACCATCCTAGAATTG
>NZ_JAKKSH010000047.1:0-18666 GCF_025653395.1 Shewanella sp. SW24 | reverse complement strand
GCAGGTGTATTTTGCGCACCCTTATCGTTCTTGTGAACGTGGTGCGAATGAAAACGCCAATGGATTACTGCGGCAGTACGTCAAAAAAGGGGTTGATTTGAGGCTAGTGAGTAATGAATTAATCGAATTTGCTCAGAATAGAATTAACTATCGACCCAAAAAGTGTTTGAAGTTTAAGCAGCCTGCGGTGGTGTTTCACCAGTTAGCTGCTTAATTGTCGAGTGTCGCACTTCGGAGTTGAATTCGGGATCAGATGAGTTTACAGCTTGAACCTCTTCATCTAGCTCTCTCAAAAAATCTACTAACGACACAAAACTTCCTCAATAGCCATAACAGTTATTATGTAGACCTCTCAGTAACATCCGAAAGGCAAAACAAATTTATACCTATGAGTTTACTGAAGATCAATAACTTAAGAAGCTAGTTAAGGACTTAATTTACATTTAATTTACGACATTACTGAGACTTCTCAGTAATGTCTCCACCCCAAAACGGGGTAATATTATTAATATCAATGTCTTATCTTGGTTTAGCCTCCTTATCATCAGGTGTTACTGAGAAGTCTCAGTAACACACTCGATAATCAACAAAGCATCCAGTGGATGGATATGTTTGCCGCCATCACTTGCATTGGACGTCCCTAACAAAGAAATTAAGGAGCGCTGTTATACGGTCATGTGTTCAGAAACACGTTACCGCACACACATTCAGGCACTCTTTCGCAACGCAGCTTTTAAAAGCGGGAACAGACATTCGTACAGTTCAAGAGCTGTTAGGGCATACGGATTTGAAGACAACTCAAATATATACACATGTCATCGGTCAACATTCATCAGGGACAATTAGCCCTATAGACCGATAATTTCGTTTTAAATAAACCGGGCTTCATGTCCGGTTTTGCGGTAAAAGCGGTCATTCGCATGCGGATTGTGTTGAGGTGCTGAATCTCTGCTTTTCGCTCAAAGCCGACCTATAGAGTAATTACGTTAACACGTTTTGGGGCATAAACGATTTAGAAAAGGCAGTACAGCGATGTGAGCGCTGCCTTTCAGTATGATCCTTTAATACTCAGTATCAAACTTAACTTGGTGAAAAGTATTACTCTCCAACAAGTTTGACCACGTTTCCCCCCTTTGACACTGAGCTACCAGCGCCAGCGCCCGTGGTTCTTCTTTAGTGAAATATTTTAGATGATACGTTTTCATGATCCGGTAAAATCGCAAGATATACTGACACTGATTGGTGGGCGGTAACCACTCGGTGATCCCCGCAGATCCTTTTTCTTTATTCAATCCCTTTTCGACTACCTGCAGATTTCTCACATCGTTTGCGAACATCTCACGCTGATAGCGATCCCAATATTTACCGCCTCGGGCATGGGCATAGCCAAGCGGTACAGTGTGATCCACATCGAGCGCAAAGGGATCGAGATAGATTTGCCCCGTCCAAGGTGACACCCATCTTCCCCGAGTCACGGTTTTACCATCACGGCTAAAACTTGGTTTAACCGTGGATTGTGTAGCGAGTAAGTCGTGGCGCGTATTGAGACCATTGCCATCCAGATCACTCCAATGCGGGTAATCTTCACGGTGATACTTCAGGTCGGCCGCAGCCAAACCGTTAGTAATGGACAAGGAAAGCATAAGTAATGCGAGTGAACTCAGCCTGGTCATACTAGGCGCCTTATTGGTTAAACAGTGATTGAACAACAAATGGGTCCGGCTCAAGCTCAAAATCATCCCCCTTCATGGTAGCCGTGCCGCTTAGGCACACGATTTTGTGGCATGAATCGCAGATACCGATTCCACGATAGAGAATGTCACTCTCTACGAGATGAATACTGCCCCTAACTAATTCATCCTTAAATTCTTCACCACACTTACACTCCATCTTAAACTCACTGACAATCTTTCCACTGCCTAGCGTTAGCGGGAATTGGCTCGCAAATGGCTGATGCTGCCCCATATACACTTTGATTTGCTTTGCGTTCACGTTGACCTCTCTTGATGTCCAATCACTCTGACAGATACTTCCAACGAAGCAATTTTTTACCTTTTAGAATGAGTTCTACATCGTACAAACCAGAGTCTCTTAAACCCGCCAAACCCTGTAACGTGTTCCCCATAATTTCTTTTGTCTGGTTCGATTTCACCACAGTCCCAATCGCCACGACTCTGCGCTGTAAGGCGCTAACTTTGCTCAGCACTTCATAGGCTGTCGGCATCTTGGCCAGCACGTCGATATTTGGCAAAGGAGCCATCACCGGCACCCGAATATCAACCGAGGGCAAATGACGCAGTGCAGCGAGTGATCGCCCTGCAGATGCTTTACGCGCATTCAGACTTGGGGTTAACTTGGGCGATAATGGCTCCCCATCCTCTGCCACGTCCAAAATGAGATAACCGCTATTTGATTCCTCAAACATCGCAGACGTGACTTGCTCTTGGCCCACAAACCATGCAATCAATTTGGTGCAAACATGGAAGCTCTCACAGTGATGCGTGGTTAATACACTTAACTTTCCCTGATCTTTAACCAGCGTAAAAATCTGGCTAGTACCGCTTTCTACAATCCAATCACCGGCACAGATTTCCGGCATCGACTTCAGTATCTCTAATGGCTCACTCACTTTAGTCGCTGGGAGCGGCAACGTCCCTTCTTGTAAGAAGTAAGCCCCTAACTGAATAAAATGCTGAGTCCACACCGCGAATCGATTTTGAATGACCTCCCACACGGAGTTGTTGTCACGCAGGATCACTTCTAGCGCTTTCACGCCTTGATTAACCGAATTAGTGGCAATGGTTATCGAGTCATGTTCAACATACGCCTCAACGGTGAAAGTAGATGTCACGTTAGACGCAATCGTGAAGGGTGTTTTTAAACGGGTTGTCGGCTTTACTTGTAATTCCATTTTTCGCCTCTTAAGCCGCTTCTGACCATGCTTTTTCGGAAAGTCTCACTGTTTTAGCTAAGATCATCCCTACAAAAAATTCATTCCAAGCTCTTGTGGCCACCTGACGATGTTCAAAGGTCGTCATGAGATCATCAAAGGTGAAATGTGTTACGCACACACCGCCACCAGCGAGCTCTGCTACACAATAGGCACCGCGGATATTTCCACGATTCTTGCTAAATGGGTCATATTGGTGGCGAGGTGGAGTAAAAGAGTCAATCCACTGAAAATCATCGGCTTCATACACAATCACAGGTCGTGCAGAACGGATGATCCCCGCCTTTGCCGCCGCGTCACGGTAACCACGGTATGTCCAGCACAGTTGCACCCCTAACCAACCACTATCGTAGTAAGCCCCTAACAGAATAGATGCCTGCTTGCGGTTCGGATTGAGGCTGATTTGTGCTTGTGTCAACTCAGTCATGACATCAAAAACGCTATGAATATTTACCCAGCCAATTTGGGATGGATTGAGCATTAACAGGCGCTGCAACTGAGCAAATAAAATGTTTAGCTCCGAGTACGGAAAATTGTTATTAGGGTATGCAGTATCAAATTCGACACAGAGATGTTGAACGTAGTGTGCGGCATCTGCCGAGGTGTATCTGGTACTCATAAAAACCTCTGGTTTAGTCAAATAGTGCATCGAAACGACATGCTGATGTTTCTACCACGCCAGCAGCCATAAACTTTGTTTTCTTGGTCGGTGCTTCAATTTTGCGGATTGGCCTTAACGCCTCACAATGCGCCGTAAGGGTGTTATAAAAGCCGTCAAATGCAGTGATCGCGACATGGTTTAATAGGCGCCAAAGCGCTTGCTTCTTTACCATTTCATCGACGTAGATTGATTGCCAAACCTCTGAGCCGTTCTCAGCTACAGATTCCAGTTCAATTTGGTCAATCTCAAAGGACACGTATTCGCCTGATGGCAATAGCGCTGAAGCAATACCGCCACGCAATTCGCCACGTTTAGGTGATAAGCCAACCAAGCTGACCAGTGGCATTCTGTCGTTAAAAACTCGAATAGAGTCCCCTTCTCGAATGGCCCATGCCTGATATGCTTGAATTTCACCCGATTGCAGCGCTAAATCCAGACCGCCGATATAGGTCAGTTTGGTTTCAATCTGACCTTCGTCATTCAGCGCCAAATACAGCAGATTTTCACCTGGGCTCCATGACAAGCCTGTCGCAGCGTAAACACTGAGCATGTAGGCTTCTAACTGGTCTCTGGGAAGGTCAAAACCCGATTCATCGATAACATACTGAATATGCATTTTTTCGATGTTTATCTCAGGAACGGTCACTTGCCGATTGTTGGCTATAGCTAACTGTATGTACTGACTCGCTTTCATAACGTAATCGCTTTGTTTTTACTGTTATGAGTATTAAGCCACACACTTTTTTTCTGGCAAATTTTTGGAATATTTCTTTATAAACAAGCCACTTGATTTGTGGTTGTCGCGGCGATCATGGTGTGCATCCATGAAAACTGGCTGACTGAACAGGCTTCAAATCCCACAATCTGACCTCTTTCACGACATAATTTCACCAGTCGTCCTCGGTCAATTAGGTACACAATTGCTGGTATTTTCGCTTCCGGCAAAAATTCTGAGATATAGGTCGCAGGGATTCGGTTGGACGTTAGATTTTCTAAAACGATGTAAAGGTCATTGATATGCAAAACTGACAGCATAGGTACTCCTTAACTACTCTCTGCCAAATTTGATTTTCTCGGAGGATGTCAGTTGGTTCCAACCTATCATTTTGGCCATGGGAAGGGGCTCTGCATCTACGAGATACTTACGCTGATTACGTTGTTCGGAGTTCACTTCATTGTCTTGGCCTGGCTTCTGTATAGTGGTAATGCTCGTGAGTGGAATAGTGCCAAAAATTGACTCTCTTTCGTAGAATAAGCAGCTTACGTGAGCCTTGCTGTCCTCTTTAATTCCGCCAGTGGTCTCAGCCATATACCCGTCAATAACGACAGCGCAGTCAGGGTAATCAGTAAACACGAGGCTGATTTTAAATTTTGTATCGTCGGCAAGGTAAGTGGTCACCCCATCGAATTGCACAGTCAAATTCGACTTGGCCACAGGATTGGCTGCAGCCAATGTGTCGAGTGAGCGAATAGAAACATTGACAGGATCAGTTAACAACGCGTTGTCTGCATTACTCGCCAGTTTGTACCACAAGATAAATCTATCGACACCGCCGGAATACATAAAATACGCAAGGACAGATACCGACACCACGGAGACAATTACCGGATCAAGACCTCTCCGTTTTCGAGAGTTATCCGCAAGCGATTTGTTTTTTAGCTTGTTTTTAAGCGAATCTAAAAAACTGAATTTGTTGGCTTTAATATTCTTAACCAATGATTCCAAAATCGTTGCGCCGCTGAATGCCATTCGAATGCTTCTCTAATAAATATCTCGTGTTATACTCGCCGATATTACACACTTTTTTAAACACAAACAACATGTCAACTATTGCAGATTTGAACGACACTTACTTAAGTAATGGCTATCGAGTACCCCAGCAGGAACTTGAGTTTTGTATTGCTAAAGCTGCTCGGCCTATCGACCCAGACTTATTACTCGCGGTACTGGTTGCTGAGGGCGGCAGACGTGGGGCGATTGTTCAGAATAAGAATGGTTCGTTTGATCTGGGCGTTGGTCAAATCAACACGATTCAGTATACGGAGACATGGTTTAAGTCGCGCTACCCTGATTGGCGTCAAGTGGCCCAGGATACGTGTACTGGCGTTGCTGCTGCCGCTGACGTATTGCTGCGCCGTATGTCAGAATTGAACGTAGGTCAGTCGGTGTGGGAGGCGGTTGGTCATTACAACTCTAAAACTGCCACGGTAAAAATCCAATACTTACAGAATGTAATGCAGATTTATACCAGACTTTCACAGAACAAGGGGACTGAATATCGTCCTTGGATGACCATTACCCACAAGCAAAAGCACTTCTTTACTTGGAGTAATAGAGAATCAGAGCGCTAATTGACTGCTCCCCTCCCTAAAGGAAGGGGATTCTTGTTTCAAGGCGTTATGCCCGAAGTTCATTAGAACAATCGGGACTTACTTACGCTCCACAAGCTAACACCGCTTGCCCAGCGGCTTTGATATTAATAGCGGCATTGGTATCACGGTCTAAGCGCGCTTCACACGCTGGACAAGTCCAATGCCTTATATGTAACGGTAGAGAATCAACTACGTGACCACAGCAATTACAACGCTTACTAGACGGATACCACTTGTCAATCTGGACAAGTGTTCTGCCGCGCCATTCTGCTTTGTACTCAAGATGCCTAACCATTTCGCCCCAATTGGCGTCACCAATGGCCTTAGCAAGTCGCGGATTCTTGACCATGTTTTTAACGCTCAAACTCTCACAGCTAATCACTTGGTTTTCGTTTATCAACGTAGTGGTGAGTTTGTGGGTAAAGTCGCGGCGGCAGTCGGCAATCTTCGCCTGAATGCGAGCAACTTTGATTCTGGCTTTGTGGAAGTTGGCAGTTCCTTTCTTCTTCTTGGAAAGGCGGCGTTGCGCCTGAGCCAATTTCTTCTCGTACTTTGCAGTATGGCGGGGATTGCCAGATTTAAACCCGTCAGCGGTAATCACAAGGTCGGTCAAACCCAAATCAATACCCGTTGTCTTTTTGGTAACAGGCAGTGGTTTAGGCTCGAAGCGGCAAAGCATAGACACGAAGTAGCGGCCTGCACTGTCTTTCGAGATAGTGACGGTAGTTGGTTCGCTAGGAAGTTCACGCGACCAGCGAATATCAAGCGGCTGTTTGGACTTGGCAATGTAGATATTGCCATCTTTGAACTTAAACGCCGACTTCGTGAATTCTGCGCTTTGCTTGCTGCGCTTCTTCTTAAAGGCTGGATACTTCGCCCTTCCTTCAAAGAAGTTCTTAAACGCAGTTTGTTGATGGCGCAAAGATTGTTGGAGCGGTACACACGACACGCTGTTAAGCCATTCAAACTCAGTTTGCTTCTTGAGTTCGGTCAGCTTAGAGCTTGCCGTGTTGTAGTTAACCTTTTTGCTTTCGTTGTAGAAAGCGTCGGTACGCCATTTAAGGATCGCGTTGTAAACGAAACGCACACAGCCGAAAGTCTGCGCAAGCAATTGAGCCTGTTCAGTCGTTGGGTAAAAGCGTTGTTTAATAGCGATCTCTTTCATAGTTCACAAGAATACAGTTGTTTTTGTGAAAGTAAATATTAACATTAACCAATCGGGTAGTTTTTGCTCCTTCGGAGCAACCGCTATCCCTCCTCGCCCTAGAAGGACGGGGTTTCTCGCGGGATTTAGATGAAAGTAAGAGATTAAATAATTTAGACTGAAGACGTGATGTGATGCAGGCTATTTACTAAGTTAGTGATTAAAAATTTCAATTTTAGCAGACTTGCCCCACCCCAGAAATCAGCACAACTTGCGCACGTTACGACACCAGTGGCGAGTGATACACGAATAGAATCACGAATGTGCTTAGCTTTGAAATTCACCATTGCATTCCATTCCGGCGTACATTTCACCGAATCCGAGCTAAACATTAACGCTAAACGTAGCTCAGCCGCAGGGTATTCATCGTTCCAAAATTTTTCGTTGAAGTAATTACCGTTAACCCCGACTTCTAATCGAGTGTCACCGGCGACAAACTCAAGATGCGAGTCGTGCTGAATTACAAAGACTGAGCGATTCAGTAGTTGCTCCAACACAACAGTGATCATAGCTTTGACATCTTTTGGCGTCGCAGAATCAACAATCTCAGAAAATCTTGAATCTCTGAGAGTTTTCTCTTCGCGAGCTCTAAACATCATCACTACGTTTTGCGCACCAGAACTTCCCATCTTCAATACATCCATCTTAAAAATAAAATAATACCAACACTTGCTACTACTGCATGATTTAGCCCAATTCGTTGCGCTCTACCCAATGGCCAAAATGGTCTAATTCCGGCCGGAGTCACCGCGTCCCCAAGTAAATGACTTAAATAGCCAATGACTAGGGCTTGCGATGCGATAGAGTCAGCTTGATGGCTGGCTAAAAGCCAGACCATTAGCCCAACAGCCCACAATGAGTGAGTGATACCACGATGTGAGAAGAGCGAAAGAATCGTTGATATTGGTTTAATCCTTCTTCCCAATTTCGACTCAGGATGATCTATGTCAGGTAATAACGACGCTATCGCCACCACGGGTAACATCAAACACGCATCTACAACACCGATTACTGTCTCAGGGGCATAGGAGTTGACGATAGCAGCGTAAACGCCCCAACAACCCACTCCTAGGCCCACATGAGCAGCATATCTCATTGGGTCACAACTTCCGCAGCTGTCACATTTCCCACAGTCGGAGAAGGTTTCACTAACGCTTCAACTTCTGAATAGGCCTTTTGCGAGCGCTCGTCAAAGCTGCGCTCGTTTAGTTCAATCATACGCTCCAGCTTGTCGTAAGGCAGGTGTAACAGCATATACACTACGTACAGCCCGTTATCGACGCGAACTTGGGTGTTAACGTGGTTATAGCCAACGACTTTTGCACGATTTACTAGCTTAACAATTGTTTCATCATTCAACTGATTAGTGCGACCATTGCGCACTTCAGTGTTTTGACGCTCACGACCAGAAACTTCCTGCGATACTGTCTTAGCAATCGCGTATTCCGCATTTAAGTTCGCAATATTGCGAGCGGCCATCAAGTTATCAGCACGGCCCATTGCCGTCGCGTAAACGCCATCACCATTCGAAGCAGGAGGGTTTAAGAACCACTCAGGCGCCTCTTCAATAGCGTCGTTCATTTGTTCATTTTTTTGTTCTACTAGCTCTTGTTGTGCTTCGACATAATCAGAAACAGGGTTTGAGCTGCAAGCAGACAGAGCTAAAACAGATAATGCTACGGTTGTTAATTTGTGTTGAGTTTTCATCTAGTAATTCCTTGTTTGTTAAAGTTTACGACCAGAATCATTTCATCACAGTTCTAAAACGTGGCAAATTTTGCTGCATTATCTTGTTAAATCAGTTGGTTATAATATTATTTTTACAAACTTGGTGACGTGCATCAAAAAAATATCTACCCAATAACGAGAATAATACAGGATAACAAAAAATTGGGTAGATATTTTTTGTTAAAACTTGGTCAGTGCTTCTAAATTTGCGAAAAAAATTTTCTGTGAGATAAAGTTCACATAACAAATTTACATCTTGAGGTATGCATGTCGCGCATTACGATTCACCCACTATTTTCCGAATTGGCAGTGGAGTTAGGCTGCAACAGTGCGCCGAGTCGTTTGGTGTTCTTGGAGGTACATTTAAGATTAATTGGTCTCGCGCCAGAACAGGTCAATAAAGAGCATTTAAAGCAACTGATTAAGCTCCTATTTGACGAAGAGATTAACCTGCACCCTCACCATTCAGACTTGGCCTTAGTCTCAATACCAGGCATTGCAGAGCCATACCCAATACTCTCTGCTCGAGGCTACAACCGGTTGTATAAATCGGATAAAGCTGGGGAATTCCGCGTCAAAGCCATTTCCAAAGGGGAAGAGTTCACTACAGCTAACATTGATGCCATGAGCAAGCCTGAGCAATATCACGTTGCGCACAATGCGGAACTGGAAGGGTTTGCCGCCGTGTACAGTGAGAATAGCAATCTGCTGTTAACGGGGGTTATTTCAGTGGATGAAGTAGAAGATGTGCTCCACCGATTCCACCGCTGCAGTTTGTCGTTGGCAGAAGTCGGCGCAGGCCTCGCGTTTAATCGCTTATTCAAGGTCAATCGTGCATTTAAAATGTCACCCGCCACCAGCGCCTTTGCGGGTTGGTTTTCGATGGCAAGAGCCGCGTTAAAGACCGTTTATTCAAATTAACTAGCCAAAAAATCCAAAAAAAAACGACGAAGGGATGCCGTAGCATTCCAACGTCGTTTTACACTTTAGTGCAGATCTTGCTTGATTAAATCCACCATCAGTTTATTGCCTGCATACTGAAAATAATCGAGCCAACCTGCCACTGAAAACGATTCAAAACTGGGAGTGTTCCATAGTCCCCAGATATTTAAATCGCATCCACGCTTAATAATATCCTCCAACTGACCGTGCGGTTTCCGGTGAACAATATTAAGCATTTTTTCAATTGAGATCGGTTCTATCGATGATTTCCCGTCATCAATTGAGATTAAATAAGGGCTTGTGGGGTAACCTGCATTGTGCCAAAAGCTCACATATACAGGGTTTACGCCAAGTCCCACAGGGATTAACACCGAACCGCCTTCGCGCAGCTGCCACAAGAACTGCTTGATACCTTTGTCAGCAAACCTTGTAAGCGTTTCGAGATCGACCTTTAAATCATCTTTATAGACAATCGGCAGGTTTAATCGATTCGATTCAGATGTCATAGAAGCGAAAACAGTATTAATTTCTGATTCGTAATTCATGGTGCTCACTCCAAAATTTAAATGGGTGAACGCCCTAGGGTCGTTTCACCCTAGGGTCTTTGTAACGGCGTAACCGTTTTACATTGTTAAGTTAAAAAATCGAGATTATCGAGATTGCAAAACCTATGGTGCCAAGAACAAGACCTATTGCGCCCATTCGCATAGAAATACGAATGTTTAAGTCTTGATGATCCCAAAAATGTTTGAAAATCTCTAACTGCGTCGAATCAGTCACCTTTAAATTGACAGGATTAGTATGCAGCTTTAATCCCAACTGCTGAATCCCGTCGTAATCTATCGCTATCTGATTCTTCGTTAGTGAAAGATTTCCCGAATTACCCATTGCATAGCGCAGGATCCAGAACCCATTGTCGAGGTTTTGGATCGTAACTGGCTTTTTACGCATAAATCGCTTAGTAAGCACTTGACGGCGAGAAGGACTACTGACGATGTTATAATTGCACATTCGAACAATCCCCATACCACCTTCGTCTTCCTCTGTTAATCGAATAACTTTATCTACTTGCATAACTCACTCCGAATGGATTAAGAGTGAGCAACCCACAAGGGTGATTGCTCACCCAAGGGGTAATAGAAATTAAACTTCTAAGGTCACGTCAGTATGTGCTATTGCACAACACACAAGCACATGACCGGCTTTGACGCTAACTGGCTCTTCTTTATAGCTTACAACTCCATTAACTAATTTGGTGCTGCAAGCCCCGCAGTAACCGCTTCGGCATTCAGTAAAAACAGAAATACCTTTAACTTCAAGCTGCAAAAGAAGAGTGGAGTTATTATCTGACTCAATTGATATAAGCATGACTTGCTCCTTTTAAAGTAAGCCACACCCGTCGGGTAAGGTCTTACCCGATAGTTATTAATCGTGACTAAAGATCGTTGATGAAACAGATGTGCCGGTTGTATTCCGATTGGTACGTAAGCTCGTCAGGGGCGTTGACGTAAACCACGTCCCCTTCGGTGTAAGTGCATAACATGAGAGATTGAGGGTTAACCCATAATCCTTGGTACTCGTCGCAATACTTCCGCTCCCATCCACTCTTAAGTGAGGACTCAAAGTTTAATGAGCCGCCGAACGGCCAGAAATCTCTGACCATCGTAGACCCATACATACTTAACTCCGGTTTTGCTCTGCCCTTTTGGATACGCTTCTTAATGAGTCGGCGTAACCATCGTTTCTGAGCAATCTCCTTACTTGAGATATATTTCTGACCTGTTTTTCTGAACCAATACAGGTCGCCATCGATACTTTTTAACGACTCATTCAGTTCGTTAATGTTTAACAATGACGTTTTCTTGTTTGCATGAGAGTTATTAAACATGTGCTAATCTCCCTGCGTTTTGACCGAAGCTCACAATCCCGTTCCAGCTAACTTCTTCAGTGAGTGGCAATGGAATGGCTTGAGGTTTCGAAGACATTGCATAGCAGAACTCAATAAGCCCGATGTCATCACGGCTAATTGACTTCAATGACGTTGGTTTTGCTTTCGCAATACGGAAGCCCCAGAAGCACAAATTCATGAGTTCTAGTTCATCCTGAATCTCAAACGGAAGTAGGTTCCCTTCGAGTTTCACGGTCTCAACAGCTGCAAGTCTCACGTCGCCTGATTGTTTTATCACATATAAACCAATGTGATAAACATAGAGCTTAGGGCGACGGTCAATTTCAATCCCCTGTAAAGTGGCATAGGCCACGATTTTTTTAGTGCTTGTTTCCCAGGCACCTACTACTAAATTTTCCATATCTCACTCCAAATTTAAAAAATGCCCGTAAGGCATAAACAAAAAAAGGGGGAGTTATGGCCCGGAGGGGCAAACTCACCCCCAAGGGTTAAATTTTGATGTTAAGCTGCAACTGCAGTATTAACGGTATTGGTTAAAAGCGTTGTTCCTACTGATTGCATCAAGTCTTTAAAAGCTGGGTATATCACCGATTGCCCAAGGATTTGATGCGCCAGTGTGTCAGACAATCCCTGAATGACTTCAACGGGGATCCCCTTCACGCGGCAATGCTCAACCGGTGTGAACAATCTTGATAACGCGGAGTCAACTGGATTGATGATGAATGGCTCAGTGCTACGGCATTTCGCGTAGTCCTTGCCTATCACACCACAGCCATCGGAATCTGCTGTCAATAACTGACGAGCAAACCCCTTACCTGCCGCTTTATCGCGCTCTTCCTTCGCCGCCAGATAATCAAACGGCTTGTACCTGTCGCTATCGTCCGGCACCGCATCCAAAATATGCCCTAGACTGGGCTCTGGAAAGCGAGAAGGCATAAGTGAATAGATGTCAAACTCTGACATATCAATTCCCGACGACAGAGCGACAACGGCTAAGCGTTTACGACGTTCTAAAACCCAGCGGCCACCATCTAATGTGGTTTCGTGGAGGTTGTACCCCAACGAACCCAGCACAGACCTGATGACTGTCATTGATGAAGTATTGGCGTATTCGACCACATTTTCTATCAAGATAATCGCCGGATTTAACACTTGCGCGAACTGAAGAAACGAGAAGAACAAAGCGCCTGCCGAATCGTGAGATTCTGCGAACTGGAGCTTCAGTTTACTTCGACCGCTTTTTGATGCGCCGACGCAAGGGATACCTCCTACTAGCACATCGACCTCCATATTGCATTGCTGCAAGTTCACATCTTGAACCGGAGACTCAATCACAATAGAACTGCTATCCCACAACTCTGGATTGTTGGTCAGGCTCGAATCGAGGTACTGGGACTCTAGCTCAACAGCGACAGCTATTTTGCTGGAGATCCCCGCCGACTCTAATCCATGATGGACAGCCTTATCTAACACGCCACCGCCATGGAATAACGAGGCCACTTTCAATGACTCACCATTTTGCAGGCGTGACATTAATCGTGATTCCCGACTCTTAACCCGCTCAGATTGATGATGCGCTGAGATAATGATTACCCCTGCTTTAATCAACACTCTGAGTTTGCTAATGCCTTCAAAAACCTCTGTAATCGCTTTACAGGTTAAATCGATAATGGGTGTGATATTACCGTTTTTACTGCGACGGCTTACGGTGTACTTACCCTGTTCATCTGCCGCTAAGCGGATTTCATTTCCGTTTGCGTGAATAGTGTAATTTCGACCTGCATCCCACCCTTCTCGTGATAGCTTGGAACCCTCGACCCACACGCGAGCGCGGCCTTTGGAATCTCCAATTTTAGTATTAATGATTGTTGCCATGTGACTCACTCCATAAATGCCCGTAAGGCATAAAACAAAAAAGGGTGAGCTATGGCCCTAGGGGACATTACTCACCCCAAGGGTTAAATTTTGATGTTAAGCTGCAATGGCAGCATTAACTGTCTAGGTTAAATTGCTAGTGAAGCTAAAAAGCGGTATATCGCGCTAAAGACGATAGATATAACTGCCACTTTGAGGATGTAATTGAAGTTGAAACTTGCCTTAACAAGCTGATTCAATAGCACATACGAATTAACGACCCCAATTAAAACGATTAAATCCTCTTTGGTCGCATTAAAAAGCAGTACATATCCAAAAAGCCCAGTTATTAAAAAAGAAGCATCGAGAATCGCAAAAAAACGCTGCTCTCGACGATCTATAATCTCGCTTTTACTGCCACCTTCTAATTTACTCATAGCGTGTCCTCACTACTGATTAAAGGTACACGCAGCCCAAAGGCACTTGTGTACCCTTGGGGGTTAAATATCGACTACAAAGGCTCTTTCACTAAGCGGCGCTGGGCTCGCTTGAAAGGTGTCAAACCATTGTTGTTTCGAATTTACGCATTTCGGCTTGAATCAATTTAAGATTTTCATAAATCGAAGCGGCTAATAATGCAGTGCGGGAGGCATTCTGATGAAACTCGAATATCCTGTCTTGATTGACCACCTTCTCTGCATCTTGAAGATGCTCCGAAGATGCCCAATTCATAAGGGATATGTAATCATCAAAGTCTGCTCTCATTATGATGTTGTTCAGGTTCTGGATTGAATTAACTAATCCAAAACCTGTCAGGTTTTCTATATCATCTACAACGATGACTTGAGACCCTTTTACATAAAGGATGTCTTCCATCCCCTTGTAAAACAGCACGATTGTTTGACGCTTTTGGTTTATCAATACGTCCAAATGTGGTGCCGTCAAAGCCACAAGTTGTTTTGCTTCTTTGAAACTGATTTTCTGTAATTGCATGACTCACTCCAAAATTTTAGAAATGCCCGTAAGGCATTAAAATAAAAGGGTGAGTCTGCCCCATGGGGACAAAACTCACCCCCAAGGGTTTAAAAATCAAATTCGATAAGGTTACAGCACTTCCTGTACTCGCAAATAGAGGTCTCTAACGCGATTTTTAGGTATGGTACCGATGATCACTTGTTTGCCATCTTTGACAAAGTATTCCGGTGTCACAGGAACCCAGCGAGTTCTTCCGAGGCAAAATTTTGTATCTTTGTCTAATTTTTCCATCTCGTGACTTCTAAAAGTGAGCTCTCCCCGGTGGTTTTCGTCCACTCGTTGACTTGTGCCGTAAGCCAAGCGCAACTGTGTACCAGACGGGTCTGCATCAACAACTAAAACAGGACGGAATTTGGGGCCTGGCCGATTAGGATGTTCATCCGAAGGGAACCAGGCAAATAGAATGACCCCAACTAGGGCCGTAGGGTTACTCATAGGAACCTCGACCTAGTTGTAGGAAATAATTTGATTGAATTATGGTTTGCTGAATACCCCATTTCTCGCTAAGAAATCCTCAATGGACTCTCCTGCGATCGATGGCGAACAGTCACTCTGCATTCCTGCTGAAACGAAACGTAGAACCAATTGCTCAGTTGTAATACCGAGCTGAGAAGCTTTGGCCTCCAATTCTGCAAGAAGAGTGTCACGATCATCAAATCGAATTGTGATTGATGGCATGTTAGATACTCGTATAAAAAGTTTACTTGAGCATCGTAGCACGTTCTGTTGTAACATGAATATTCTCCTGTGGAACAACTAAACATAATTAGCTAACTCAAAAGATTCTTGAGCCATTTTCAGTGAAGTGGCATCAATCACCCTTGCTGAGTTCTCACCATCACAAATGAATTTTTTCATAGCGGATACCTATAAAGTTAATTAAAGGGAATCCGCCCTAGGGCAAAATTCCCTAGGGATGGTTAATCTATGTTGATTTATATTTATGCGGCTTCTCGAATGTAAGCACCAGAAGTCCAAGCGCTTGTCGCGATTCGGACTTCATATTGCTCACTTAACTCATCGAAAAGTTTTGTACTTGCAGAAGCATGATGGAAAAGAGCCAAAGGATTAAATTCCCAAGGTTCTGACCAATTCGCTTCTTTGATTTGTACGCTGATAGCGATGTAGCTACACCAGCTGGTTAACAGCACTTTATAAAAGCCGTTTTCAACGATAATTTCTCCATCTCTAGTGCGAACATTAAATGTTGGCTCAGTGAATGATTTCGGTAAAAGAGACTGAACTGTCTTTTTTACGTTCTCAATAAACCACTGAGTCTCGTCGTGCAACTCCCAAGGTTCCCAAGCTTCATCAAATGGTAATTCGATATGTACGGTACTTGCGTTTGCTAGACAAAAATGACCTGCGCCCATAACTCACTCCTAAAAATTAATTAGTAAAAAAGTAAAATGGTGCGCAGGCCTTGAGGCTATGCACACCTCAAGGGTTTTGGCTTTAAGCGGTACTTAAAGCATTGTTAGACCTTAACGTAGGTTCGACGGGCTTTCGCCAATACATGACCGCAGTACAAGAATCATCAAGTACATTAGTCATGCAAAATCCAACTGTATTTAAAGTAGTCGATTTACGACGGTCTTAAACAAGGTTGGAAGGGTTGCTCGGTTAGCACTGAGGCCGTTACCGAGTAGCCATCAAAGTTGGCCACTCGGTAACGGCCCCGCGTTGGCAGGGCTTTGGAATTAACTATCAAAGGGAACCCTGATAGTGATACCTGCGGGGGGTGACTTCCGGCTAAGAACGTATCCAAGCACTTCACCGCAATCGGTGTGAGAGCTTGTGATCATTCGCTCACCGTCTGTCTCAATGAACCGCCATACGCTACAGGATTCCTCCTTTTTCACGCTGGGGTGCAGGTAGTTTTTTCCGTTGATGTGGATTTCTTCTCCTGTAGATTTCTTGCTCGGTTTCGGCTGAAACTCAAGGAAAAAGCTCACTTCATCAACGTAGTTCGTTGGGCAGTTTGGAAAGCCGTTTTGACTCATATTCACTCCATTAGTTTATAGAGTGAGGGCTTCCCATTGAGGGCTTTCGCCCTCGCTGTGTGTGGTATTTAGGTGTTCATCTCAAAGTAGACTGTTATTAATCCACTTTAAAATGAACACCTTTTGTAAGGTATTCATTTACGACTCAAGCCGCTGTCGGTTTTGATAGTTGATTGTATTCATCAAGCCAATCAATGCCTTTCGAACCCGCTGGTATTGCTTGCTTGGGGAAAAATACCCGAGCCTCAACACCATGCGATTCTAACCGCTTCCTGAGATTTTCCGCTGCCGCCTGACCTGCGCCAGAAACGTCTTTATCAGCAAAAATGCTGACTCGTTTTACACTCGATGGAATGTGAACAGCTTCTAACAATCTATCGCTGTAACACGCCCACGTCGGTAAACCGGACATCTCTCGCACTGCCAGAGCAGTCTCAATGCCTTCAGCAACAGCCAAGTGTTCCCCAGGATGATAATCAAGGCGGATAGCTCCACCTCTTATATCACCTGGTGGCGACATAATTTTTTTTACGTCTTCCACATTGGCCTTATTACCTTCGGGTGTCAGGTAGATCCGGTGCAATGTCAGGGGCTTGCCTTCTTTATCGAAATAAACGCCTAACATCGCTGGAGTCCAGCTTTTCACCAATTTCCCATCGACATTGCTGACGTTCAGACACGATTTAATTCCGCGCAGTGTATTGGGTAAGTCAGATACATCTAAACCGCGTTTAGACAGATAAGCCTTCACATAATCAGCTTCCATTGCGTGAACGGATTTTGACCACACCTTGCGTAATGACTCGGTACGTTTTGCAACATCTTCCGGAGGTAATGTGTACTCGGCAGGTTTGCTAGAACCCGATGCCACGTACTCAGAATCTAATTTCAGATTAGCCAAACGACTGATTTCATCGCAGGCCTTCATCTTCGGTAGATCAAGTACGTATGCCACCGTATCTATCACATCCATGTAACCAACCCCGTTGAGGTAAGTTGAACCATTGGATGCAATTCGAAACACGGTTGTCCCACTCCCCGTCCGAGGATCAGGTACTTGAGATGGTTTCTTGCGTAGCGCTTCGCTGAGCGCCGGAATTTTGCCGTAAATATCTAACGGATTAACGCTAGACCGAATAGCTTGGATTTTTTGTATTGCGTCCATAAATGCTCCTTTACTCAGGGGATCTTTGATACCCACTAACTAGAGAACGCATCAAAGATCCCCCGAGGGAAATCTAGGACGAACACACAGAGAGAGCGATTGCAGGGAAGCAATCAAACTGCGTATTCATGCGCTAAATGGCGCACTTCTCCCTAGAGGGGAAGTACGCCCCTCTAGGGATTTAAAGTGTTAAATGTGTTGCTTAAGCAACTGCATTAACTGTTTCGGTAACTCGTTGACGTGGTCGATACAGGCTACTTTAAGGTCTTTAAAACCAGTAAACCTTACGTCCACCTGACCAATGATGACAGGCAAAACCACAACGCCATGCTGAGCTAACCAATCGAGAGAACCAACCACTTCCTGCGGAACGTCCGGTTGACCATCGGTAATCACAAACATCACCTTTTTTTGCGATGACTGTAAAATGAGCTTGCTGCCCATTTCCATCATCGCACTTCCAGTACTTGTGCCGCCGAGCTCTACATATGGCAAAACCGAAGGAGTCTTCTTCAGAGCAAAACCTTTTAGCTCCAGATAAAAATCACCAAACAACGATAATGACGTCAAAACACCACTCTGTTTTTCAAGAGTTTGTAGTGGTCAAGTAAAATTGGCCACGATTTTAGAGTCATTCCAATATAAACGTTCTGACTCATTTGGCGTTAACCCACCATTATATTGATGGGGTCTGGTCTCACTGTAATATCCAGTGATGTAATTTGTGATCTCTTTATCTGCTTCTGTAAAATTCCCATAACCATTGGCGGGTATCCACTCAGATTTCAAACTTCTAAAGAAACGCTCCATTGGTGCGTTATCCCAACAATTCCCGCGGCGAC
>NZ_JAKKSH010000046.1:0-20928 GCF_025653395.1 Shewanella sp. SW24 | reverse complement strand
CGGCCCAAATCATCGCGTCCATCGGCAATTTACGCCGTCTTAACGTCGCAACGCCCTGAGAGTCTAGACAAGATTGAATTAACTCAGGTTCTAACACATCTGCTAAGCAGGTGAATTCGGTTAGGCGGGTAATATGAGTACGGGCGAGTGCTTCTGAGAGTTGCATAAAAAATCCGATGACATGAGGTCATCGGATTTTGATCTTTTCAGCGAGATCGTCAAGCGATCTGTCTTAACTGATCGGCATTACCCAATAGGGCGCTTTTGTTTTTCTATACTTCTACAATTTTATTGGACTCGACTCCATAGCTCACCATGATCCCTTGTTTATCTGCCGCGTTTAATTAGCGGTAGCATCGGCATCAGTATCGGTACAAAGCCTAAATTGATGAATGAAACATCAACTTTACTGAGGTGTGGCGGTTTATTGGGCAAACGATACGGCTTAGATCATTTTTTAAAAATTGTTGATTGACTCTGAGGTCTAAATCGGTAGAATGCCAATCCGCAGTCAGGGGAAAGCATGCCGAGCATGAGTTCAAATGATTAAGCGCAATGATAGGCGACATTAGCTCAGTTGGTAGAGCGATACCTTGCCAAGGTATAGGTCATCGGTTCGAACCCGATATGTCGCTCCAAATTTTAATAAATTTGGCAGTTGGGCGCGATGGCAGAATGGCTATGCTGCGGATTGCAAATCCGTCGATCTCGGTTCGACTCCGGGTCGCGCCTCCATAGATTAAAGTATTAATGACACGATTCCCGTCGTTAATATAAAGAGTTTGCCCGAGTGGTGGAATCGGTAGACACAAGGGATTTAAAATCCCTCGCTGGTAACAGCGTGCCAGTTCAAGTCTGGCCTCGGGTACCAAAAAACAGAAAAGCCCTGACTGATGTCAGGGCTTTTTTGCTTTATAACTTCTACACCCACATTTCATGATTCTTAATCTAGTATCACTACAGCTATAGATTGGTTAGGCCAAAGCCCACTATTTTACTCATTCAGTATTGCGACTTCTGACCTGTTTCTTTTCTACAATACAAAACTGAGTGATTTTGTGATCTAGATGTTGTAAATCGCTTTATTTAAGTAATGTCACTATTTGACTAATAATTGCGTAATAAAATGTACTTTTTATTGTTGAATCGACAATAGTGTAATAATTTCCCTAAGAAGGGACTTAAGTCGCTATTACCCCCTTAAAGACAGTGGTATAAATAAGCCGAAATTTCCCCTACACGCGCATATTAGGATACGTAGTCATGATTTTCTCTCAAGTATTACTCGCACCCGCTGATCCAATTCTTGGTTTAACCGATACCTTTAAAGCTGATCCGCGTCAGGATAAAGTTAATCTTGGTGTTGGCATTTATAAGGATGAGGCAGGACAGACTCCCGTTCTGGCTTCAGTGAAAAAAGCCGAGGCCATTTTACTTGAGCAAGAGAAGACCAAAAACTACTTAGGCATTGAAGGCGTTCAAGCTTATAACCGTGTAGTACAAACATTGTTGTTCGGCGAAGGCAGTGCATTAATTTCTTCTGGCCGTGCTGCCACAGCGCAAGCTCCTGGTGGTACAGGAGCACTGCGTATTGCTGCTGAGTTTTTACTGCGTAATACCGATTCGCACACGATTTGGGTGAGTAATCCAACATGGGCCAACCATCAGAATATTTTTGAAACGGCAGGCCTAACGGTTAAAGAGTACGGTTATTACAAAGCAGAAGCCCATGACATCGATTTCGATACCATGATGACTGATTTATCCAACGCGAATGCGGGTGATGTCGTGCTGCTACACGGTTGCTGCCATAACCCAACGGGTATCGATTTAACGTTGGCGCAATGGGAACTTGTTGCTCAATTGTGTGCTGATAAGAAACTCGTGCCACTGTTTGACTTTGCTTATCAAGGTTTTGGTGCTGGCATTGAAGAAGATGCGGCAGGTCTGCGTTTAGTCGCGTCTAAAGTGTCTGAGTTACTGGTCGCTAACTCTTTCTCTAAAAACTTTGGTCTATACAACGAGCGTATTGGCGCCGTGACTGTGGTGGCTGAAGATGCTGATGCTGCCGTACGTGCTTTTAGCCAAGTGAAACGTACCATACGCGCCAACTATTCTAATCCGCCAGCCCACGGCGCACTGATCGTCAGCACGATATTAAATGATGCAGCTCTGAAAGCCATGTGGGTGCAGGAAGTCAAAGAGATGCGTGAACGTATCGCCGAAATGCGTACTCTGTTTGTTGATAGCTTAAAGGCTGAGGGCGTGACTCAGGACTTCAGTTTTATTTCTCGCCAAAATGGCATGTTCAGTTTCTCAGGTTTAAACAAAGCCCAAGTGGCACGTTTGAAAGATGAATTCGGTGTCTATATTGTCGGCTCTGGACGCATTAGCGTTGCAGGCATGACTAAGACGAATATGCCTGTTATCTGTAAAGCCATAGCACAAGTGTTGTAATGGTTATTGCAGCCTTATAGACAGACTAAAGGGACATTCCTTTTAGCTTTACAATATAAAGGACAGCACTTGCTGTCCTTTATTATTGCGATTGAATGATTAACAGGTAAGCGCTAGCAGGCAAGCGGTTGTTGAGTGAGATCATTGATCCGCAGCAGGGCGCTTAATGCATCTAATAAGTTCGCTTGATCATGTAGATTGGGATTATGGCGATTCTTTAACGGAAAATAGTTAATCAGTGGCCCTAAACGCGTTTGTTCACCGTGGCGAAGTACTTTGTGAATAATGGGCTTGCCAATCACCTGATGACACCAAGCGATACGTTGCTCAATGCTAAATCGACCCGCGGGTGAGGCTTCTTCGGCCAGGTTATCGATAAAGATCACCTGCGCTTTAGTAGCAGCGAGGCTTTTCGCGAACTTAGGTAACAGCAGCGGCGGCATGATACTGGTTAAGAAACTCCCAGGGCCTAAGATGACCAAGTCCGCCTGACGAACAGCTTCACAGGCTTCAAAGGTGGCATCGACCTGTGGCTCAAGGCAGAGCGCGATAGGCGCCTCATTCATACTGTCGACATTAATTTCTCCAAAGACTTTACTGCCACAGGCTTGCAGAGCCACTAAGTGAGTGGGCTGCTCTGACATGGGAATAAGTTGGGTTTCTATCTTAAGTAAGTTACGGATGAGATTAACTGCTTCTAATGGACGAACGCAGAGTTGATCAAGAGCCAGTAAAATTAAATTACCTAAATTATGGCCACTGAGTTCAGTGGCACCTTGGAAACGGTATTCAAACAATTGCGAGCCAACGGAAGGACGATTAGCTAAATGGGATAAGCAGTTACGTAAATCACCCCAAGCAATGCAGTCTTGTTCGGCTCTCAGTCGACCAGTAGAACCGCCATTATCAGTGGTGGCGACAATCCCTGTAAGGCGGTTGCCTAAAAAATCGAGCGAGGATAATACTCGGCCTAAACCATGGCCTCCGCCGATGGCGACGACACGTTCAAATTGATTTAACATCAAATGCTGCATCTGGGTTTTTCCTTCCTGAATACCCGAAAATTTAATGTCATAGCCATCCATTGTCGCTATAAGCGGGATGACTCATGAACCGTTGTGCAATGGTGATAACGCTAAGGAACCTTAGTATAAATACTCAGTCAAATGCTTGCATCTATAAACGACGGCGTAATAGCAAGCTCGACTCGATAATGGTGCCTCAGGCGTAATATTGTACCTGAGTTCGTGAACATGATGATGGGCAAATTTCGTGAAATCTGACAAATAGCTTATAATCCGGCCTTTATTTGCCCAA
Organism: Shewanella sp. SW24; assembly: GCF_025653395.1. Taxonomy (NCBI): domain Bacteria; kingdom Pseudomonadati; phylum Pseudomonadota; class Gammaproteobacteria; order Alteromonadales; family Shewanellaceae; genus Shewanella; species Shewanella sp. SW24. The sequence continues at coordinate 17,154 of NZ_JAKKSH010000046.1, read as the reverse complement.
TAAGGGCGTTACACCTAAGGTGAATGATTGAAAACGGGTAGAATCGGTTCGTTTACATTGGCATTAGCCATGGTCATAGTGGCGATTTTTGCATTACGAGTTTGGATCATTCCTCACTCGAATGACTCATCCGCTATTGCGCCCCAATTCGTCAGCGATGTCGATCCTGTTACGCAAGTCCCTGACTTTTCAGCGATCAGCGACATTACCGAAAAGAAGAAAGCTTTTTTTGATTTCCTGCGGCCGATTGTTCAGCAACAGAATGCCATTATCTTGATGGAGCGTGGCTTTATCAATGAGATGCTTGCCTTAGTCGATAATGGTAAGAGTTTATCTGATACTGAATTAGCGCAGATCAATGCGTTATTTGATAAATACCAATATGCGGCGCGTAACGTAGATGCTAAGTCATTAGCAAGCTTACTTAAACGTGTCGATATCGTGCCGGAATCTATGGTGTTAATTCAAGCCGCGAATGAATCGGGTTGGGGGAGTTCACGTTTTGCCAGAGAAGGTTTTAACTTTTTTGGTGAATGGTGTTTTACTTCTGGCTGCGGCATAGTGCCGTCCTCACGTGGTTCGGGTAAAAGTCATGAGGTGAAAGTGTTTTCATCGGTCGATGAATCGGTTTCATCCTATATGCGTAATTTAAATTCTAATACTGCCTATGCGTTATTTCGCTCTATTCGAGCTGATTTACGTTCACAGGAGCTAGAGCCAACAGCGGATCAATTGATTTACGGTTTAGTGAATTATTCTGAAAGACAAGAAGCTTATATTGATGAGCTGCTTGATATGTTACGTCATAATGAAAAATATTTGGTGAATGTCGATGTATAAAAAACTGTTGTTTAGTAGCCTGTTTTTGTTGGCAACTAGCGCCGCCGCAGAAACTGTATCCCTTGAATATAAAGGCTTTTATGATAGGTTAAAACAAGTCAATAAAGGCGGTTATCAACTCGTGGAAGTGGCTTTTAGTGTTCCAATGCAAAAGAATTGTTTGATCCAAAGTGGTTCTATTTCCAGTGAAAAAACCTCAACGCCACTGACGTATACTGATGCACAGCGGTTATTCATTCCCTTAGATGATGATTTAAAAGATCAGCGAGCCTTGGTTAATCTGAATTTCGCTGGCAGCGCTGAGGGATGTGGTATTGCAATGCAAGTTAGAGCAAAACAGACATTAGCCGAGTACGATAAAACGCGCTTACAACAAATCATGACTGAGATGGACACGCTGCTCGGTGCTATGCAAGGCTTCCCGATGCGTTATTTTAGGGAATCCATTACTGGCTTAAACTTTGAATTCTCACCTGAACAAGAAGTCTATGTACGCCTTAATGGTCGAGAAGAAGCGATAAAAGGCAGTTATAAATTAGCCGCTAATGAGCTTGAAAGCATCACCACGCTAAGCTTCAGTGCCCAGCCATTAGTCTTGAGTCCTTGGGTGAAGTAATCATTTTGTATTTTTTGAATAGGCGTCTTGAGATAAGCGATTCACAAGCGCTGGCTCAAAGATAAACTTATTCTGTAACCATAAAAATGCCCACATTAAGTGGGCATTTTGTTGTGCTAATTTATCTTGCTTACTTTCGTTGCGTTAACTTCTCTTACTGATTAGGCGCTAAATTCAGTCTAAGTTAGACTTCGTAAGTGTTAACAATATCAATGCGTTTTGCTGCATCCAAATCGATACGACCGCTATTGGCTATATCAAGAAAATCGAATGCAGGTAGATTGGCTTCAGCAACATCACCACGCATAGGCGCATCAGGGTCACGTGTTAGAGACACAAAGTCGAATTGCTCACGGTCAACACCCTGTGATGGTGCGGTGTTTTGCATGGCGGTGAATATTGTTTCAATGCGTCCTGGGTATTGTTTATCCCATTGATTTAGCATGTCTTTGATTGCGGCGCGCTTTAAGTTTTCCTGTGAGCCACACAAGTTGCATGGAATGATTGGAAATTCTTTTAAGCTGGCATATTCTTCGAGATCTTTCTCGCGACAATAGGCTAGGGGACGTATGACGATATTAGCGCCATCATCCGACAGCAGCTTTGGCGGCATTGCTTTCATCTTACCGCCAAAGAACATATTTAAGAACAAGGTCTCGATAATGTCATCCCTGTGATGGCCTAGGGCGATTTTAGTGGCGCCGATACGCTGAGCAAAGCCATAAAGCGTGCCGCGGCGCAGGCGAGAGCACAAGGAGCAGGTGGTTTTACCTTCAGGGATTTTGTCTTTCACTATCGAGTAAGTATCTTTCTCGAGGATGTGATAAGGCACATTGAGCTTATCGAGATAGGCAGGCAATACATGTTCAGGGAAGCCCGGTTGCTTCTGATCTAAATTAACCGCAATGATTTCAAACTGAATGGGCGCGCGTTGCTGCAGATTCATCAAAATATCGAGCATGGCGTAGCTGTCTTTACCGCCACTGAGGCAGCACATGATCTTATCGCCATCTTCAATCATATTGTAATCGGCAATCACGCTACCCACTTCACGACGAAGCCGCTTCTGTAATTTATTCAGACGGGTAGTTTGTTTTTTTGATAATTCTTCCGGCATAGGATTTACCGTAACTTCAGATATAGCTTCAAGCATAAAAAAGCGCCCAGTAACACAGTTTCAGGGCGCGTATTATTCCAGCTATCTTTGGCGGGGTAAAGAGCCGCGTATTGCTTAGGCTTCTTCTAACGGTGATTTATAACCGTCGGGCTTTATAGCCAATAAATCGCAGTTGATGCTATCGATAACATGTTCAGCTGTATTGCCTATCAATGCTGCTGAAAATCCGGTACGACCGACAGTCCCTAGGATCACCAATTCAGCATCAAGTTTTTCAGCAAGCTCAGGGATCACATCCTCTGGTAAACCTTCTTTTACATGGCAATGACTTGGATTAATATCATAAGCGCCAGCAAGATAACTCACGCGCTGCTCATGCTGCATGCGAATGGTTTCGTTGTATGACTGAGCATCAAAGTCAGGAAGCTCGATGGCTAAGTTAACTGGCGTGCCGGGATAACCATTAACTAAATGTACTTCAGCAGAGAACTTTTTCGCCAAATCTTTTGCATGTTCAATAATTTTACCGTTAAGCATTTGATGATCAGTATCTTCGGTTGCCACATTCACAGCACAGAGGATTTTACCCGTGGCTGGCCAGTCATGGGCTTTCACCATCAACACTGGCACAGGGGCTTTACGCATCAAATGCCAATCAGTTGGAGTGAAGATCACCGCCTTGAGTTTGTCGTGGGCATGGGTGCCTTTAACAATCAAATCGTATTGCCCTGAAATAGCATGATTAATAATGCTTTCAAAGGGGCGGTTATGCCAAATGACTTGAGTATCGATATTGAGTTGCAGATGAGTATAAGCGGCGAGTAAGTCTTGGATCCAAGCGAGCCGTTGATCTATGACACCTTGACGCATGGCTTCGCGTTCTTGATTCGACAGAATCGAAGTCATTTCGTAAGAGAAGTCGAAGATAGAAAGAAACACAGTGACTTGAGCGTTGCATTTACTGGCCAAGGCGACCGCTCGTGCAAGGGCAACTTGATTCTCAGTGGTAGGGTCAACCACAACCAGTATTTTTTGATAATCCTTCATGTTTGGTTCCTTTAGTCATAGGCTCAATATCATCATGAGCCTTTGGCAGTGAGCTGTATTGTTCTAGATCAAACTCATTTGAAATTGATTAAAACTCGCTTAAAAATCATGCCTTAATCTGCATGACATGTCTAGCAAGCACAGCTTTTACCATTAAACTGTTATGCTATTGGCGACAATTATTTAGGCTTGACCTCTCACGGTTAATGCTCTTGCGATTGACTATCTCGCGATGCGAGAATTACCCGCTAACAGATTCAGCTCTTGCGAGTCGAGGATAGTGATGTACTTACCCTTAACCTCAATCAAGCCTGACTTTTGGAAGCGTCCAAGTAAGCGGCTGATGGTCTCAACGGTTAAACCGAGATAATTACCAATGTCACCGCGGGTCATGGTTAAGCGGAATTCTTTGGGTGAGAAGCCACGGCTGCCGAAACGATTTGCTAAATTGCTGATAAACGCTGCTAGACGTTCTTCGGCATTTTTCTTACTGAGCAGCAGGATCATTTCTTGATCGCTCATGATCTCATTACTCATTAGACGCATGATCTGCTGACGTAACTTAGGCATAGTGCCCGAAAGTTCATCGAGGATATTAAAGGGGATTTCACAGACCATAGAGGTCTCGAGGGCCTGTGCAAAACTCTGGTGCAACTGAGCGTGAATACCATCAAAACCAATCACATCACCCGCAAGATGGAAGCCCGTTATCTGCTCATCACCTTGCTCGGTAATAGTGTAACTTTTGATGGTGCCAGAGCGGATCGCAAACAGGGATTTCAATGCATCACCTGACTTAAAAATTTGCTCGCCTTTCTGGATTGGCTTTTTACGCTCAATAATATCATCGAGCTGATCTAGCTCACTTGCATTGAGGGTAAAAGGAATACAAAGGGTACCCATACTGCAATCGTGACAATGGATTGTGCATCCGCTAGCGGCAGGACGACGATTCTTATTTTGTTCAATTGTCATGTTGATTCTCAAGTTTATCCACTGCAACCATGTTAAACCAATTCACTCACTTGGGCTAGTTTAGCTGCGCGAGTGCGATATATAAAGTTTGACCACCAAAAGCAATTAACAGTAAGCCGCTCAATAGTCTAACGGTTTTCTTTTGTACCCATGCAGCAAGGCGTTTTGCCGCAACGCCAGCGCTTAATAGCGCGGGTAAAGTACCCAAGCCAAAGGCTAACATAATTAAGGCGCCTTGGCTGGCAGAGCCAGATGCAACCGACCAAGTTAAGGTGCTATAGACGAGGCCGCAGGGGAGCCAGCCCCAAATGAATCCTGCCATGACTGCTTGGCTCGGATTCTTGATTGGAACAAGGCGCTGCGCTAGCGGTTTTAAATATTGCCATAGCCATTGACCTACACGCTCAATTTGCACTATTCCAACCCAAATTTTAGCGATGTAAAGCCCTGTTGCAATCATCATCAGTCCAGCAACCATGCGCAGGACAATCAGATAAATATCCAGTTCAAATAAGTGACCAAGACCTGCCGACGATGCACCCACTAAGCCGCCTGCTAAGGTGTAACTTAAAATACGGCCTAAATTGTAATTCAGTAAATATTTAAGCTGATGGGCCAGCTGGTTACCTATTTTAGGATGAGGGATTTGGGCGGAAAAAGCGCCCACTAAACCGCCACACATACCAAAACAATGTGCAGCTCCCATCAAGCCGACGAGAAAGGCACCGGTGACATTGTACTCAATCACAAAGGCATGCCTTTTTGCTGATTTTTTATCGCTTGCTGCGCTGCGATGTCATCATGTTCTGCTGTTGACTGAATGGCAGGGGTGGGTAGATGGCCTGGTTTGTCAGTATTTTCATCAAACAATATAGAAACACTTTGACGGTCAAGATCGTCAAATTGCTCAGATTTCACTGCCCAGAAAAATACCATTACCGCAATGGCGACGAAGATCATGGCAATGGGGATAAGCACATAAATAATTTCCATAATGACCTCTTAGTATCTGGTTAAACGTTTTATTATGATCACACTTTTACCCGTAATAATCTCAGGCTATTACCGACCACAATCAAAGAACTCGCCGACATGCCAATCGCGGCAATATAAGGTGCCACATGACCAGTGACAGCTAAAGGCAAGATAAGGGCGTTGTAACCCAGCGCCCACGCTAAATTTTGTTTAATAATTTGCGTGGTCAGTTTAGCGACCGCGACAGCTTGGGTGAAACGGGATAGATGATCGCCCAGCAAAATCAAATCGGCACTGTTTTTGGCAATCGCACTGCCACTGCCCATGGCGACCGACAAATCAGCCCCCGCAAGTACTGGCGCATCATTGATGCCATCGCCAAACATCGCCACGCGAGTATGCTGTTGTAATTTCGTTACTAGGGCAAGTTTACCCGCGGGCGTTAATCCGCTGTGCACATCTTCAATTCCCAGCTCTTTGGCCAGTTGATGCACATGTCCGGAGCTATCGCCGCTGGCGATACTAATGCGGCAACCTTGTTGCTTTAATATCTCAATCGTGGCCTTACTGTCTTGACGAATATTGTCTTGAATTTCAAAGCTGGCAAGCACTTCAAGCTGCTCATTGGCTGAGCGTGCTAACCAAATCTTTTGGGTTGGGTCCTGAGTATCGATACGTGCGCCAGTAAATACAGCATTACCAATTAAATAGTCAGTCCCCTCGATACGGCCTCGAACACCAAAGCCGACTTCATGGTGAACTTGCTCCGCGACCAAGGTATTATCGGCAAATAGGGCAAATGCAGCCGCAATCGGATGACGAGAGCCCGTTTCCAGCGCTGCGGCAATGGCTAAGGCCTGCGTCTTTGTTAAATCGGCCATGCACTGCGTTTGCCCGATAGAGAGCGTACCACAGGTAAGGGTGCCAGTTTTATCAAAGACCACATGTTTAATCTGCGGCAGTTTTTCAAATACGCCGGCTTTGCGGGTAATGATCCCAAGACGGGTAAAAATGGCGGTTGCACAGGTGACGGCGGTCGGTGTCGCTAGCGCTAAGGCACAAGGACAAGTTGCGACTAGAACCGATAGCGTTACCCAAAAGGCATCCTCTGGGGAAATCTGTTGCCAAACCAAATAGGTGATCGTCGCGATTGTTAGAATCGTACCCGAGAAATAGCGGGATAATTTATCGGCTAATAGGGCTATCGCAGGTTTTGTATTGGATGCCAGCTCCTGCAGTCGAATAATTTCAGCCACGAGTTGGTCTTGCCCCAATGCGGTAACTTTAACTTTTATCGGTTGGTCGACGTTGATAGTACCAGCGTACACTTGCTGATCTTGCTGTTTTTCAATGGGCATTTGCTCACCTGTGAGCATAGCTTCATTGATATTTGTGTGGCCTTCAATCACCACACCATCAGCCGCAACCATTTCCCCTGGTTTCACAAGGATCACATCATTGAGGCGTAACTTTTTGGCCGGAATTTCTTCTTGACCATTTTCGGTGACTAAGTGTGCAGTGAGCGGCACCAATTTATGTAAATTACTGGAGCTGACCGAGGCCTTTTGTCTTGCCTTTTGCTCGAAGTAACGCCCGAGTAACAAAAAGAATGTAAACATGGATACGGATTCAAAATACACTTCGCCGGTGCCATTCACTGTGGCAAAACAGCTTGCGGTATAGGCACCACCAATGGCAATCGAAACAGACACATCCATATTGAGTTTGCCGCTGAGCAGGGTACGAATGGCGCTAAAATAGAAGGGTTGCGCCGAATAAAGCACCACAGGCGTGGCAAAAATCATGCTAACCCAGCGGAAATAGTCCCGATACTGCACGTCTAAATCAGTGAAGTAGCCAGTATAAAGGGCGAGGGCGAACATCATGACTTGCATAGTCGCAAAGCCAGCTAAGCCTAAACGCAGTAAAAACTTGCGGCTATTGAGTTTGTTGTTGAGCTCTTGTTCGTCAACTTGGTAGGGCGCGGCTTGATAGCCGATACGACTAATTTGTCCGAGAATATCGCTAAGTTTTACCTTGCGTTTATCCCAACTGATCATGGCGCGTTGGGTGGTTGAGTTGACTAGCACTTGGCTCACGCCAGCAAGTTGTTTGACTTTGTGTTCAATTAACCAAGCACAGGCGGCACAGGTGATACCATCGATGGAGAGTGACACTGATTCGACATTGTCCTCAGAATGTACAAAGTCTTGCTGCACTTCGGGCAAGTCATAGGCGCTAAATTGTGTTAATGCTTCGGGGACTAGGGCATTCTGTTTATTGCCAGGCTCAGTGCGGAACTTGTAATAACTGAGTAATCCCGCATCGACAATCGCTTGAGAAACCGCCTGACAGCCAGGGCAACACATCAGTTCATCACGGTCATTAATGCGAGTCACAAACTGCTGGCCCGTCAGAACGGGCTCTTGGCAGTGAAAACAACTTGGATACGTCATAGCGCTACTTATTTAACCACAATCAATTCAGCCAAAGTTGGACGTGATCTTTTAATTCAACGCGTTGGTGAATTCGCCATTTACCGTCGTAACTTTCGAGGCGAACTTCCCAAGGGCCGGTTAGGGTAGTAGGGATGGTAATGCGATACACATTACTGGCATCGGCCGTCGCAGTGAGTTTCATATCTCTGTCGGCAATGGTTGGATGATAGAACTCGACTTTCAAGGCGGCTTGATATGCAGGTCCCCCTTGCTGCGTCAGTAAAATCTCATTATTGGCTTGATCGAGTGAAAAATTCATGCCTATTTGTTTGGCATACTTCACTTTACTTAAGTCCATATTAATGGCTTTGCCATCTTTGTAGTAATCCTCGGCGACTAAAGAGTCCGAGTTCGTAAGGGCAATTTTTAGCGTGGTAAAACTTGCGACGACGGCACATAAAGGAAGAATAATTAAAAACCAAGGCCAGAACTGCTTATACCAGGCTTGTTGTTCGCTCATGTCAGATACCCATTCAAAAAATTTGCGCCATTTTACCGTTAAAAGACGGTTTTAGCACTTTAAAAAAAAGGCCTCGAAGTCTTCGAGGCCTTAGTGTTACTTATACCTAATTACTTGTTTGACAAGCTATAAACATAAGCTGTAATGACATGAACTTTCTCTTCACCGAGAACGTCTTTCCACGCTGGCATCACACCTGCGCGACCATGTTTAATGGTCTCTTCGATCATGCCACGGCTACCGCCATATAACCAAACATCGTCAGTTAAGTTAGGAGCACCCATAAACTTGTTGCCTTTAGCGTCCATACCATGACACGCAAAACAACCTTTCATGAATGAGCCTTGACCTTGGGCAGCGAGTTTCTCGTCATGCTCACGACCAGACAATTTAACAACGTATTCAGCTAAACCAGCAATCTCGCTATCTTCGATTGGCAAACCACCTTTGGGTGGCATCATGCCATGACGACCTGCCATGATAGTGGTCTTAATCGTGGCTAATTCACCACCATATAACCAGTCACCATCGGTAAGATTAGGGAAGCCTTTGCTACCACGTGCATCAGAACCATGGCACTGAGCACAGTTTTGCAGGAACAAACGGCCACCCACTTTCAACGCTTCTTGGTTTTTCACTAATTCTTCTAGTGGTGTTGCCAAGTAAGCGGCGAAGATTGGGCCATATTTTTCATCAGCGTGTTTTACTTCTTGATCATACTGAACATAAAGACCTTCTTTTGCTGCTAGCTCAATCGCTGCAGCAGAATCGGCTTTAATGCCATGCTCTGTACCGATACTCTGGTTAGAACTGGTCCAGCCTAATAGGCCTTTGTAGTTACCTAAACCAGGAAATAAGGCCAAATAGATCAAGCCAAACACGATAGTGATATAGAACATATAACTCCACCATTTTGGCAGTGGGTTATTGAGTTCTTCAATACCGTCGAAACTGTGACCCATGGATTCGCCTTCTTTTACGTCAGTGGTGTTCTTAGAACACACACGCAGTAATAGAAAACAACCCGCGATCACGACTAACGAGAGTACAGTAATCCAAACACTCCAGAAGCTACTCATCACTTATTCTCTCCTGAGTCCTTCGATACCTTGTTGACTTCCTCATCGGAAAACACAAGGTTAGCTGCTTCATCAAATGATTTTTGACGACGCGAGCTATATGCCCAAGCAAATATACCGACGAAGGTCAGCATCACAATGATGGTTAAAATGCCTTGTAATGTGCCGTAATCCATATATTGCCTCCTTATTTGAGTGCGTGACCCAAAGACTGAAGATATGCAATCAAGGCGTCCATTTCTGTCTTACCTGCAACAGCTTGCTGTGCGCCTGCGATTTCTTCATCGGTATAAAGATCATTACCTTTGTAACCGCCTTTATGCAGGTTACGTAGGATAGTCATCTTGTCACCCGTTAGTTTGCCGTCTAACTTGTTTTCGGCTAACCATGGGAACCCTGGCATATTCGATTGAGGAACTACAGCACGAGGATCGATTAAGTGAACTTCATGCCATTTATCGCTATAACGACCGCCAACACGTGCAAGATCAGGACCCGTACGCTTAGAACCCCATTGGAATGGATGATCCCAAACTGATTCGCCCGCGACAGAGTAGTGACCATAACGTTCAGTTTCTGCACGTAAAGGACGGATCATCTGGCTGTGACAGTTATAACAACCTTCACGAACATAAATGTCACGACCTTCAATTTGCAGGGCAGTGTATGGCTTTAAACCTTCAACTGGCTCAGTCGTATCTTTTTGAAAAATCAACGGTGTGATTTCAACGAGACTACCGAAGCTGATAGCGATAACGGTAAAAATCGCTAACAAACCGATGTTTTTTTCAACTATCTCATGATTAAATTTCATCGAGTTTGCTCCTTTAAGCCGCTGTTGGTTCAGCCAATGCTGGCAATGAATCTTTAGAGGCTTTCACAGTACGGATCACGTTATATGCCATGATCAGCATACCGGTCAGGAAGAAACAACCGCCAAGGAAACGTACGAAGTAGAAAGGATAAGAAGCTTCCAGACTTTCAACAAAGCTATAAGTCAAAGTACCGTCAGCATTCACTGCGCGCCACATCAGACCTTGCATTACACCTGAAATCCACATAGAGACGATGTAAAGTACAGTACCAATAGTCGCTAACCAGAAATGGACGTTAATTAACTTGATGCTGTACATACGGCCGTGACCGAACAATACAGGAATCAAGTGATACAGAGAACCGATTGACACCATTGCAACCCAGCCTAGCGCGCCGGAGTGAACGTGACCGATAGTCCAATCTGTATAGTGTGATAATGCGTTAACTGTCTTAATTGCCATCATAGGGCCTTCGAAGGTAGACATACCGTAGAAAGACAGAGAAACAACTAAGAAACGTAACACAGGGTCAGTACGCAGTTTATGCCAAGCACCTGACAAGGTCATGATACCGTTAATCATACCACCCCAAGAAGGTGCGAATAGGATCAGTGACATCACCATACCTAAAGACTGAGTCCAGTCAGGTAAAGCTGTGTAATGTAAGTGGTGAGGACCAGCCCAGATATACAGTGCGATCAGTGCCCAGAAGTGGACAATAGAAAGACGGTAAGAGTACACAGGACGACCTGCTTGCTTAGGTACGAAGTAATACATCATCCCCAAGAAGCCTGCGGTTAATAAGAAACCTACAGCGTTGTGACCATACCACCACTGCACCATAGCATCGACAGCGCCGCTATACAGAGAGTATGACTTGAACAGACTGACTGGTACTGCCATAGAGTTAACTATGTGTAGTACGGCAACGGTAATAATAAAGGCACCAAAGAACCAGTTCGCCACATAAATATGCGAAGTTGTTCGTTTGATAATAGTACCGAAGAACACGATAGCGTAGGACACCCAAACGATAGTAATTGCGATATCGATAGGCCATTCTAATTCAGCGTATTCTTTTCCTTGGGTGAAACCCATTGGTAAAGAGATAGCTGCTGACAGAATGATGGCTTGCCATCCCCAAAACGTAAATGCGGCTAACTTAGGTGCAAATAGTCGGGTTTGACAGGTGCGTTGTACGACATAATAGGATGTTGCAAAAAGGGCTGATGTACCGAACGCGAAGATCACCGCATTGGTGTGTAATGGTCGCAAGCGACTATACGTTAACCAAGGAGTGTCAAAGTTCAGCTGAGGCCAGATTAACTGAGCCGCAATTAATACGCCGACTGACATACCAACAATACCCCACAAAACGGTGGTTAAGGCAAATTGGCGGACAATGGCGTAATTGTAATCAGCGCCTGTTGGCTGGGAATGGTTCATCATAATGCTTCCACTGCTTATTACTTTTACTTTTAGTAAAGACAAGCTTTACCTGTTATAAATGACATAAAACTCATCCTCCCTATTAAGGTTGCTGAGTGATGTCAATGCGTTACCCTGCATATTTTTGCTCAAATATGAGGTTTCGCAATGATACTTGAGCCATATCAAAAAAGATACCAAAGAAGGGGTGTGGAAAGTTGATCTAGATCAACCTACGCCATAGAATGTTAACATATTGCATCATAAGGTTAATCTTTGTGCTAACTCGTCTGAGTCCCTATTTATTTATTGCATTATTTAGCTTCAATCTCACAGCTTGTAAGGAAGATGCAAAGCAAGTCACACTTAAAAGCAGTCTTGATCCTTCACTTTGCCAATTTTCTAAGGGGGATTGTGTTAAAAAAGTTGGGGATGTTGAGCTCACTTTTCGCTTGTCACCAGAGAGTGCACCAAGCGAAAAGCCATTGACATTACAGTTGTTATCTTCCATGCCAATTTCTAATGTGCAAATCCGCTTAGAAGGAAGAGACATGTTTATGGGCGTTATTCCTGTAAATGTGAAGCAAACTGATGAAATGACTTATATCGGTCAGTTAGTCTACGGTTCTTGTAGTAGTGGCTACATGGTTTGGCGTGGCTTTGTGAGTTTTAGCGTTAATGGTGAAACTAAAACGGCTGTTTTTGATTTTCTCGCAGATGACAATGGTTAGATATATCTTTGAAAGTGCTTGATATGGATTTCTAAACATCAAGACAATCAACTATACAGATTAGTGATCCTTCCAGTTTTCTTTTACTTTGACAAAAATATCTACATTTTCAATAAAGAGCTGTAATAAGTGAGGATCAAAGTGTGTTGCCGCCCCTTTACGCATTTCAGCTAAAACCTCTTCTAAAGGCCAAGCTGTTTTATAACAGCGGGCATGGGAAAGGGCATCAAACACATCTGCGATTGCCACAATCCGCGAGAAAATGTGAATTTCGTCTTGTTTTAGATTTGCAGGATAACCAGAACCATCATATTTTTCATGATGTTGCAGTGCAATAATTGATGCGGCCTTTAGTATTGGTCGCTCAGAATTTGCAAGAATTTGATGGCCAATCATAGGGTGCTGACGCATAACTTTCCATTCTTCGTCATCTAATTTGCCGGGTTTAAGTAGGACAGCATCGGGGATCGCAATTTTACCTATGTCATGCATTGGTGAGGCACGGCGCAGTAAATCGGCTTCGTATTCACTTAAACCAGCGAGTAATGCTAATTGAGAACAATACTCCGCCATACGTTTCACATGATTGGCAGCTTCTTTCGAGCGGCTTTCAACAACATCACCTAAACGTAAAATAAGCTCTGATTGTGTATCTTCCACCTCCTGATTGAGCAGCAAATTTTCAAAAGCTATGCCCACGTTGATGGCAAAAATATCAATGAGTTTCTTATCAAGATCATCAATTCTATCAATACCATCCATATAAAGTAGATTGATTAAACCGCCTTTGGTGGGAAAGTAACCGATAAAACAATTGTCTTCATAAAGGCACCGCTGTTGGGTGAGCGCACTGCGCAGTAGACGATCAATATGTTCAGGTAGTTGCGTAATGTGGGATTTATTCGCAAATTGGCCAGTACCAGCAAGGATTTCTATATTGACAGGTTCAACATGACCACTAATCGCATCAATTGCATTACAAGTCAGCAGTAGCGTTTCTGAATCGAGATTAAGTAGAGTGGCCACTTGAGTCAGTAGCCCATCGGCGAATTTATGCAGGGTGCGCAGTTCAAATAATCCTGAGGTGGCTTCTAGTACTCTTTCTAAACCCTTACGATGATTTATTTGGGTGCGCCTTGCTTGCTCGATTTCCATGATATCGCGATAAGAGCGAAGGGCTGAGTAGACGCTGGTCATCAGCTTACGGGAATCGAGTTCAGCTTTTGCTTTGTAATCATTAATATCGTAATTGACGATAACGTCTTCTTCAGGTGCTTGCCCTGGCTGGCCTGTACGTAAGATCAATCGAGTGGTTTTATTCAGTAATTCTTCACGGATCCACTTTACTAGTTCTAACCCTGCATGGTCACTTTCCATGACAACATCAATAAAGGCAATGGCGATGTCATGTTCTTGATTGAGTAATTCTTTTGCTTGTTCGGCACTATAAGCATTGATAAAGGTGAGGGCACGGCCATCAAGTTTAAAGCGGGAGAGGGCAAGCTTAGTGACGGTATGAACATCAGGTTCATCATCGACCACTAATACCTTCCAAGGAATACCAGACTCTGTTGTCTCGGTAGACTTTTTACCGGAAAAAAGAGGGTTTTTCTTTGCAAGATCAATCAGCATCCGATACCTCATTCAAGTAAAAATAATGATCACATAATCAGTGTAGTAGACACATTTCAAAGCGGTGCAAAATCTTGCATAAAATAGCGAGGTGAGTGGTACTCCTTAAATTACATTGTTGATAACAATTCTCATTTGTGTATTCTATTACTATCAAACAATGATAGGGAGGGAAAGGGCATGACTAATCGAATTAACTTATCAATTTCAGCACATAAATTGGCACAGCTAATACATGATGGACACATCTGCGCATCTGACTTCACGTGCTTAGATAGTCAATCGAAACAGCAAGTGTGGCAGCTATGCTTGATCTGTTGCAAAAAGCGTATTACTTGTCAGCAATGTTCATTTTCAAGTTGCGCTAAAAATCTGACATATCTTGATGCCGATAAATAACATTATCGGCATTTGCGTTTAAGTATTATCATACAAGAAACTCTTATAATTCAGATGTAATATGCAACTTCCTCCAGTAATCCCGTTATTTGACTCATTTGAATTCATACAAGTTGGCAATAGTATTGTTAACCAATATATCACCCAAATTAGCATGAAAAAGGTGGTTGATGCGGGCTTAGTCATCGAGCATGCCAGTGATTGGCTATTTGAGCAAAAGCATAACGAAAACAACTATAAAGCTTATCGCAGTGAACTCACTACGTTTCTGCATTGGTGTTTTGATGTAGTTTCAATGTCTCCCATTCAAGTTACGCGCAAAGACATGAGCCGTTACGTTGATTATTGCCAAGCACCGCCGATAGCACTGATCGGTTATTTTAATGTGCCACAGTTTAAGTACGATAAACTGCATGATGAACGGGTTCCAAACTCGCAATGGCGACCATTTGTCGGCAAAAAACAACTCGGGCAAATCCAGCCTTATGTGTTAAGCGATAATGCGTTAAAAACAAAAATGGCCATTTTGTCTTCGTTTTATTCGTATCTGACAAGTGAAGAATATTGTGAGCGGAATCCTGCTCAAATCTGGCTTAATCACAGTCGATTTGCAGCAAACAGGCAATATCAGTGTCAAAGTCATGAAGATGAAAATAGTCTCGCATTCACTGAATTACAGTGGTCATATATTATGGCGACCGTTACTGGACTAGCAGAAGAATTTCCTGAGTTACATCAAAGAAGTTTATTCCTCGTTATATTGATTTATTGCTGTTATTTACGCATTTCAGATGTGTCTGCACGTGCGGGTTATTCGCCAGTGATGAACCAGTTTAAACGTAATCAGCAAACGGGCATCTGGAGTTTTCATATTCCGTTGAGTAAAGGTGGTAAAAGACGCAGTGTTGCGATTTCAAAAGCTTTGCTCGATGCATTAGTCAAATATCGTCAGTTTTTAGGATTAACGGATTATCCAGGACCAGACGAAAATCATCCTTTGTTTGTACGGCACAAAGCTGCTGGACGCGGCCGAGATGTTGGTATCCTCAATGCCAATCTAGGCATTCGTCATGTTCGCGACGAAATTCAAAAAATAATTAATCTGGCTGCAGAACGTATAGAAATCGATGGCTTTACACAAGATGCGGCGCAGATGCGCAAACTTACTGCCCACAATATTCGTCACACCGGCATTACGCACGATATCAATATCAACCGCAGACCGTTATCCCATGTACAAGCCGATGCTGGCCACGAAAGTATCGACACTACATCGCAATATTTGCACACAAGCCAAATTGAACGTCATGAAAGTGCATTCAACAAACCAATCGACCATTTGAAAGGCATAGAGTGATTAGATACAAAGCTGCGCACAATGTGATCACAAGTTATGTAAAACTGCTTTTTTTTGTAGCATCCGGACATAAAAAAACAGCCCTGAAAGGGCTGAGTTTTGCATAACTTGCATTGTGCGAAGTCAAATATCTGTTAGCTTATCAATACAAATTACTTATTGATTCAATGTCATGGCATCACCAACAGAAAAGCAACCTGCAACAAAAGAGTTAATGGCCGATTTAAAAGAAGCTAAAAATATTCATGAACCGATGAGTGAAGAACGTTTAAATAATTTTTTGGATGATTTATTAAGACAGGCATATCAACTGGTTACGAACAAATCAGGGGGTAGAACGGCTGGAACAGTTGAAGATTTATTCCGTGTTATGAATATGGATAGTTACGAGCAATGTAATAGTTCCTTTAAATCAATAAAAAGTGAATATTCAAAATCGTTAATCGAATTTAAAAACATGAGAGACATCGCGTTGCAAAGCCGAAGTGCTGAAACTCGTGCACATTTAAAGAATTTACTCTTTAGAACGCTTACCACTCTAGCGGTTGGATTATCTATTATGGGAATTTATGCTTTGGCTCATTACCTTGAAATCCCTATGCCTCTCATGCGCTTACCAGTGCCAAGTTAATGGGATTATTAAGGGACGTGTCCCTTAATGCCAAGCGCTCTTAATAGGGGCGCTTTTTTGCCCCGAGCTTTCTCCCTGCCAAGCCGCTTTTCAACGTCCTTCCAGCCCCGCCTAAAGTCGATTTCTGTCTACAAAAATCAAAGCGATTTCACGCTCTGGCGTTCTGGCCGGACGGTACCTGCTAGCCCCGTTATGGGGCGGGAAGGTACCAGAGGCCAGACAGCAAAGTGCACTACAGTAATACTGCACTTTTGTCTCATTATTGAGACTTTTCGAAGGGGATTAAGCGAGAACTTGGAAAGGGACCCGCCATAGCGGGAAAGGCCCCAAGTGACAGCGAGAGCCCCTGAGTCCACATACTTTAACAGTGGACTCTACTCTCATTTTGAGAGTTTCTGACGGCGTGCAACTTGTCCTTGTTGCAGCGTGGAGGAAGGGGGAGGCAAGCGAAGCGCCCCCGACCGACAGGGTTTTAGGTTTGGGTTCCTGTTACACCCAAACTAACTCCGGACATCCGGACTACAGCAAACCTATTTCACGGTTTATTTTGTTCT
>NZ_JAKKSH010000045.1:0-22028 GCF_025653395.1 Shewanella sp. SW24 | reverse complement strand
CCACGGCCCGAACCAAGCACAACATCAAGCGCATTGATCGTTTGCTCGGCAACACGCATCTGCATCAAGAACGGTTAGCTGTCTACCAATGGCATGCCAGCCTCATCTGTTCTGGTAACCCTATGCCGATTGTGCTCGTCGATTGGTCAGACATCCGAGAGCATAAACGCATCATGGCTCTGCGCGCCTCAATAGCCTTCAATGGCCGCTCTATTACCCTGTATGAGAAGTCCTATCCCCTATCAGAACGATGCTCTAAGGCCTCCCACAACGGTTTTTTAGCGGACTTAGCCAAGATTTTACCTTTGCATGTTACCCCTCTCATCGTGACTGACGCGGGGTTCAAAGTGCCTTGGTACAAAGAGGTTGAGGCGCATGGTTGGTTTTGGCTAAGCCGTATTCGCGGTACAGTTCAATTATAGAGCTCGCGAAACTGGCGGAGCTGTGTTTTGGTTTAGTCTTCTTACCGATTAATAGGTAGTGGAATTGGAGTGTAGAATCTTTTGTAGTGGTCAAATAATTTTGGCCACCTGATTAGATGATAAAATCTGGCTTCATGCAGAAAACGAATGTCTGCAACTAAGGCAAAGCAGATATTCGTTTTTCCAATATCTCTGCTTTTAAACAACCGCTTTTCGCTCAAAGCCGACCTATAGAGTAATTACGTTAACACGTTTTGGGGCAAAAATGTGCTAACTCTTAATCCGCACATTCACCAAAAGAGCCAAAAAATATCAAACTATTATATAAATGATCAAACATTATTAAGAATTATCAAACTATTATATAAACGCACAACACCGATAAGGCCTTGGAGGTTTCCGGCATCCCAGGCATAAACAAAGGCTGGTCGAGTTGAATAAAAGATGTTGCTACGTCCATGATTTCCTTCTGATAACGTCAAATAGGTGTTGAGCTAACCCGTATTGGGTGATGTTGATAGGATTTAGCCAGTAAGCGGCTAATGCCCTTGGCCAGTTTTATTTCCCCTAAGCCCATAGCCTGCCAATAAAGGCAGTCAAGCGCCCCTAAGCAAAGCGCGATTTTATAGATCTCTTGTGACCGCTCAATGGCACGAGTTAACTCTGATTTGCTCGCGCTAAAGTGCCGACGTAAATGAACACGGATGGGACGCTGTTGGCGTAAGCCCATAACATTTTCGTCATCGCCGGTGATTTTTTTGGCTGCTTTCTTACTGGCCATACATCCTGCCTAACTGTGCTTTTGGGTGAGCAGTGACAATATGGTGCGCCTGATTGATTCAGTCTCACCAAATGTCGTTGGAATTGGGCAACGCAGAAGGGACTGCGCTGCCTCGAGGTGTTGCTGGATATTATCTGCGTTAATCTCAAATATGTTGATGGCTAATCGCAGTGAGTTTGGGAGCTCACCCAGATTGTGAGTCTCAATAATCTGGGCTAGCTGGTTTTGTTCACTAGCTGCCAACAACGCTTGAGCGATTTCCATGTCAGCCATAAACAATTAATTCCCGGCCATCTGAAGCAGCTGCTGTGGCGATGGCGGTACTTTGCCTTCGTCTTGGTATTCGCTACGAATTTGCTTAATGCGGAGCAACACCTCTGCTCTTGGGATGTCCATTTTGAACTCTTCAGGAATGCGCAGCGTCATACTGCTATCGATGATGAGGTATCCCATGTCAAAGTAGAGCTGCCCCAGTTCTTGAGCCGCCGAGCTTAAATCCGCTTGGTTAACCGATTCCTTTGACCATTGCTGAAACATCTCACCTAAATCTGCGACTACGATTTTGGATTGAGTATTGGTTTGTTCGGCGCTTACACCCGTGCCAAAGAAGCTCATGCCAAATTTCATCACGCCAAATAGCAGCACTAGGCCTGCCATCACCATGATCATTTTGACGGGGGACAAGCCCTGCGGAGCCGCGGGTGTCGCTGGCGTTGGCCCAGCGACGGATTGTGCAACCTCAGCGGGAGCGGCTTGCTCTGGCTCAGCCAGAGCGCCGATAGTCGGTTCCAATTTTTCAGAATTTACGTTTTCGGTTGTCATTGCTTAACCCTTGTATTTGAGGCTAACACCGCGTTGAACAATGAGGTCAACACCTTCAATACCGCCGTGCATTTCCAGATACGGTCTGGCTTCGTCGGCTAACTGCAGGTAGAAGTCAGCAATCTTGTCGAATGCGGTACTTGAGCCACCAGCAAGTGAGCTGGTCGCCGTGTTTTTGAAATAGGTGCCGTCATAAACCACATCACCAGACACTCGATTGGTCGCGGCTTGTGTGAGGGTTTGGGCGCCAGTGCCATAGATGCCTGCCCAGAAGGATTGCTTCACCACTTCACCGTAGAGTGTTACTAACTTGGCTGGGATACCGCTATGACCGTCTTGGCCTTGCACTGCGGCAATGAACGGCTGCTCAATCGCACGACCTTTCTGGTCGATACAGCTGATACTCTCAGCGCGGATTTCGACACGACGGGTACTGGCACTACCACGGGCCGCGCCAATCACGGTACAACCCACTAGATCGATAGTGAAACCGTTAGGCATCACCCCAACGTCTACGATTTTTAATAAAACTGGAGCTGGGTTTGATTGCGCCGATGAGCTGGTAGGTACATGTTGACCCGTAAGCAAGACGGTTGGTATCACTGTGCCAGCTGACAACCATGTCTCAGGCTCTTTTTCAGTTTTCTTGCTAGAACCTGTGTTCTCTTGAGAAATCGCTTGTTTTGCTTTGGCTGCGACTTGGGTTTTGGCTGTTGACGCATTACCAGCATTTGCTTCATCACCTGTCGCAGCGGCCTTGCCTAAACTCACGTCACCACGGTTCATGGTTAAAGGCTTTGACACTGGCGGGGTCATGGCGACATTCGACTTAAGGCCTGCCATTGGGTCTAGGCTAAACTCGGTACTTGGCAATGACGGTGCTTGCTGGGCGATATTTTCTGGTCGAGCTCCTTTCGTGCTCACACTGTCTCGAGCTGTTGCGGCATTTTTGCTTTGTTGTTCAACCAGCATTTGCATTTGATGCGCGATGGTCTCGAGGCGCTTTTGTGATTCAAGCTGAGACATTTGCAGGGTATCGACCTGTTGCTGAATCCGCTTTTCACTGGCTTTTTGCTCGGTGTACTGTGCATCAATCGCTTTTTCACGCTCTTGAATTTTCTTGCGCATCGCAATGAGTTGGCCGGAAGTCTGAGTGGACTCCAAGCGCTCACTGCCCATGGTGCTCATAAACGTAGGCTTCGCCCTGACGGGGGCTGAGCTGGCTGGGGTGTCTGGAGCCGAAGGGAAAATAGCTTCCGCCAAGAAATAGGCAGGCAATGCCATTAACACGATTAATGCGATAGTGCGCTGGTTCGATGGAAGCGCAAGCCACTTGCTTTTTAAATCCTGTAACGCTTGCATGTTAACCTCCTACACGGCTACGACGTGGAACTTTCATTTGGCGTTCGAAGTAGCTGCGGTCACGCAGAATGTACACTTCGGTGCTTTCCCTTGGGCCTAATGTCGCTTTATCTAACACACCAACGGCCATCACATCTTCACGACCTGGCCCCATGCAGGACTCGTCGCGGAATGAACGTAAGCCATTGACATCGTTTCTGACCTCCATGATGTCAACGACCAATTTGGAGCCAATTAAGCGTTGTTTCACTTCATGGTAAAGCGGGAGCATTTGGCGAATATCGCACGGGTAACGCACTTCCGCCGGAATGGTGTCACCTTCAAGTAGTTCGTAACCTGCAGGAACTTCGGCTTTGGCCACAATTTCCAGTAACTTCATTACATCGTCAACATGGCTGTCAGCGACGGGCTGGTTATTAGCAATACGCTCACGCTCTGCTTGTTTTGCCGATTCCAGCTCCTTAGCTTCGTTCTCGCTGTAGATAGACACGGCTTGCAAAGCTGCATTACGTTGACTCGCGTTATAGCTAACGGTTAACTCCACGAGCACTGGTGGGACGTTTAATGGCACCAAGTAGAGTGATACTGCGGTCTCAGGTGCGCCATCTTCTTCAACTATCAAGTCAATCGCGCCAGCGTTAACGCCAGGTGTGACGTACACAAAACCTTGCTCACCGTAAACCAGCGCCGCATCACTCGGTACTGACGTTGTTATTTTGGCGTTTTTGAACGAGGTCGCGATTCGGTTAGTGGTTGACAGCGAAATTGGCAATGTCGTTGTGCCTCCGGCTTTCAATGCAATCACTTGATGGCTTTTGTACTGCTTGCGTAAGTAGTCCATTGAGTCATCACGACGGCTAATGACTTCTCCGGCATTGGCAGGGGAGATCGCCGTCGGATTAACAGGGCTCGCGCCGCCGTAATTGGGGACTTGTTGATGCTCTGTCTGTTGCATTGGTTGCTGCGCTGGCGGCTGGGTCACTGGATGTTGATTGAGCACTTGTTCATTGGCCGAAACCTTTAACGCAGTTTGGGTACCAATTTCTTTGCTCGTATCGATGGCCAGAGGTTGATTCGCATAAGGGCTGTTTAGTTCAGCCTGTAGCTTTTCTTCTGCTTGATTGAAATCAGTACCCAAAACAGGTACTCGTTGCGGATTCACCGATTC
The DNA here is from genome assembly GCF_025653395.1 of Shewanella sp. SW24. Lineage (NCBI taxonomy): Bacteria > Pseudomonadati > Pseudomonadota > Gammaproteobacteria > Alteromonadales > Shewanellaceae > Shewanella > Shewanella sp. SW24. Next base: position 17,473 of record NZ_JAKKSH010000045.1, on the reverse strand, counting down.
AGTCGGTAACGAATAAATGTCATCGTCAGCCGCAAAAGCAGGAGTGATCATTAATGTCAGAAGGATTGCAGTTGAAAGGGGTCTTTTATTCATAGGTCTCACCGTGACTCGATTTTAATCACACTGTCTTTATCCAAGGCCGTTGTTGCGTTTTTGCCTTGGAGAATTTCACGCTCACGTTGAGCAGGGTTAACAGCAGCTGGATATTGTTGAATATCCAGAATCATGGGATTGCCGTTTCGGATCCCGATTTTTAATTCAAAGGTGTACGCAGTAGTATCAGCTGCGCCTGTTTTTAATGAGGTTGTGGTTTGTTCACCCACAACCCATACGTAATCTGTGACAGATGAATAAATCGCGTCAGACGGGACGAACTTCTGACTAACCCCCCTAAGCGCCATTTCTTCGATAGCTGCGGCCATCGTGGCTTCCGCTTCATCGGGGTTAAGTTCTAACGGGATCATCTTGGTCACCCTGTCGATTACGAACTTAGCATTCTTGGGGGTGATATTGCCGATGATGGTTGCAATCATCAGGCCCCATTGGATTTTGAATTCTTGAGTCACGCTATTGCCGTTCATGACAATCGGCTCTTTAAAGTCGTTTGGCATGACAATGACTTCGGTCTGCTTGGTCATCACCATGAACAGCAAAAGCACCACGCTAATGCTTAGTGCCAGATTAGAACGACCTATGTTTTTGTTAGAGATATTGAGATTGTCGTAACTCTCTTTAATCTTCGATTTCCAAAGCATGTTGACCTCTCACTTAATTAATCGACGAATGGCTGGTGACATGAGGGTTTCCGGCCCTTTGGAAATCCACAAACCGTTTACCCATAACAGATGCTTTAATACGCCACGTCCAAACTTTTTAAACAGTGTTTCTACTACGGCCATGCTGGTAATTGCCGCGATAATGCCTAAGTTGATGTGACCTGATGCAAGACCAAAAACCATCACAATCACCGCCAGCTTGATTGAGTCCCAGTGGATAGTTCCAACTTTGATAGCGCCGTTACAACGCTTAGGAAATCTCGCTTCATTCATGTCTCACCCCTTGAAAAAAAAGGGTGCATATTAGATTGCACCCTTCCTTGATACCGCAAAAATTGTCGCTATTAGTGCACTAGGCCAGCTTTCAGCGCTTCTACGGTTACAGTTAAGCTGCCGTCGATAGTTGTAGGCGCGTTAGCCAGTACCAGAATTACGACAACAGAAGCTAAGAAACCAATTAGGTTTGGTTTAATCATTGAGAATGCGATAGTGCCTAAAATCGACAAACCCATGATTGCCTTAGCCGGCGCACCCGTCATTAAACCCTTTACCTCGTCCCACATTTGGTCGAAGAAAGTGTGTAGGGTCGCGCCAGATGCTGATACCGCACTTGCTTCTCCAGCAAACAGCAATGAGCAAGCTACCGCGACAACGATTAGGGCGAAGAACGCTCTTACGGCAACAGGGGCTTCTTTAAACTGCTGGATTAGTCCTTTCTTTTCGGTTTTAGCGCTTTGGTTCATTGTGGATCTCCGTTAAATGTGACGGTCAAATTTTAACTGTTTGCGTGTTACTGTCAACACGTTATTTATATTGTGAGCGCTATCTATATCAAAGATAGCACACGGAGAGGTGATTACATGTTCTTCGCGCTGTTAGCCAACGTAGTTTTGAGTAACCAGCCGATAATCACCGCTGCAAAAAGCGGGAAAAGCGGGAACAGCTCATTGGAGATAAATGCAGGCGTAACGCAGTAAAGCTCTAACAGAATTACCACCAATATTCCTGACCAAAGAGCCAGTCTGAAATAGCCAGTTGATGGTGCGGTAAATTCATGTTGCTTAATTTTACGTTGCATTAATCCGTCCACAGCTGATGCGGCAATCAACCCAATGGCCATCCAAAACCAGAAAATCAGCAAGGATAGTCTCAGTAAGCACTGATACCAAATGGTCTTGATGTTTTGAGAAATCCGTGTAAGAGGGGTACGCCATAGTTGATCCCCTTTTAAACCAGTGTCCTGATGATACTGGTCAATGAACGCGGCTAAACCTGATTTCACCATCGTCGCCTCGTACCAGCCTTTCGCCCTAAACACCACAACCATAGTTGCCTCCGTGCTAATGGCCTTTTCTATATTTGAGATTTCCTTCCGTAACATTTCGTTATGCTCTTGGGGCTGCATGAAAATCAGTACGTAAATACTGATTAACGCTCCAACCGCCAAAATTAACCTGCCGTGCAGGGTCTTACTCTCAACTACGCCGTCCATAATCAACACTCACTACAGTAAAATCGGAATACGACATTGATAGGTCTTACCGTTGGCCAGACGTGCGACGTACTGCAACTTAGGTAATTCCGACATCAATGAAAGAGGGTACGCTGGCTTGTCAGCTTCCATAATCCGCTCACCCACCGAGCCCGAGTAATTGTGGAGCTTACTGGTAGAATCGGTGTTAGAGCTTAACTGCCATTGCTTTGACTTAATTGGATACTCCGGGAGTAGCGCCGCAAATCGCTCCCTGGTGATATCATCTCGAGCTCGCAGACAGAACCAGTTAGCGGTTAACGACAAAACACGGCTCGCTACTGCATCACCGGCTTTATCAATCAAATCGGGAACACCCTGAGTAGATAGGTGCAATTCAAAGCCTGCACCACGACCCATCGCGGCTAAGTTAATTAGGCCGTCGGAGAGTGCAGAGTGGATTTCGTCACCAAACACCGACACACGTACCCCTTTACCGCCTTCGTAGTTGTAACGTGACGCAGCTGCCGCGCAGGTATCTTCCATAATGAGTTTCGATACAGCTGCTGAAATTGCAGGGTTACCCGATGAATCGGTGGCGATGTACAACACGCCGCCCGTATCAATGAATTTCTTGATGTCGATAATAGGGCGCTCGTCATCCGTATCATTCGGATCAGGGCTTAACATCTTGTCCAGCGGCGCAGCGGTTAACTGGGTTAACATCGGCTTGGTGGTCGCTAACATCTTGCTTTGGTGAGATTGGTCGTGCGTTAAGAAACCAATAAAACTCGATACCGCGTCTTCACCTTTGTCGTCAGGGATTAACACCTGTTGGTAGCGCATGATTAAACCCTGTAGCAAATTGCCGCGGCCTTCCTCGGCAATTTGGGTCGCCATGTTCGCGTACCAATCGGGCCCGTAATGCATAGTCATAATCTTGCTTAAGGCTGCTAGGGCCAATTCGCTTTTGCGGTTTAGCATGTAATCAGCGACCATCTTGATTGATGGTCGCTTACCGATAAAACGTAATGCTTCAGCCGTGACGTAGAATGAGTCCCAGGCATAGGAGCGAAAACCCTCAGAGCTTCCTGAGCCTTTTTCTAAGACGTTCGCTAAGCGCGATGCAATCTCTGTTGTCACTGTGAAGTTCACCAGTGGGTCAATTCGCACTGATTGACTTGGCTCAGCAATGTTGAAGTAATAAAACGGGACGCCTAAACGCTTCGCTTCTGCGCGTAATCTGTTCTTCCAGTTTGGATCGTTCTTAGGGTCTAACACTAATACAGAGTTACCACGGTAAAGGGCGCCAACACTGTTAAGCGTTAACATCGTTGTTTTCCCGGCACCAGGTAATCCGGTGTAGAAACTATGAGACCAGAATAGCGAAGCATCCAGCCACAAATCCTGCTCGTCACCACACCCCTGAATCCACGGCCGACCTTCTAATTTCTCGGTATCTGCTTCGACTTTCTTCAGGGCTCTACGCACTGCCCAAGGCAAGAAACCCTTAGCGTGTTCTGGGCGTTTACCCACCAGCTGATAAGCTCGGTTTGCTTCGGTGATCGTCCACTCAAAGCCGCGACCAAAGAAGGCCTTATCCCTCTGGGTTTTGCTCAGATCCCACAAAGCGCTAGATTCAATGAGGTATTGATAGTTATATACCAACTTAATCTGGCGACGTATTTGCGGTAAGGCTTCTTTTAAGCGCTTAACCGACATACCCGCTGTGGCCGCAATAACCGAAACTGCGACCATCGATACATCGTGTCCACTTACCCCGTGGTATACCCACGAGCCTGCCGTGAACAAGGAGGCTCCAGCCCAAGCATAACTGGATTGGATTTCATAAATCGGCCTATACATGTTCTCCATGAATAAGCCGTTAGTCTCGATGCTTTTACTCATGCTCTATTCCCACTGTCTCAAATACCATCCATGCAACTTGGTTACTGTCTGTCGCAATTGAGGCGTTGTCGCCTGCTGTGCGCTTGAGGCTAGTCGCCTCTTTTTTTGCTAACCCTACTTCTTGCTCGTAAGTGGTTAACGCGAAACTTTGGATTCGGATCACCCCAGGGCGGAGGTCTATACCGGACTTGCCTGCGCGAGCCATCGCCCAACCAATGAACACTTGCAACTCAGGCGGGTACTTGCTCTTTTCCTTCGGAGACTTGTTACCCGTGGCGACTTTTAGCTGTGAAAGTGTCGATACCTGCTCGGCAGGAGGGGTAAAGCTCGCAGACGTGGTGGCGGGCTCAACGGCAGTTTCAATGGCCGCTTCAGCGACGGGGACGGTAGGTTCCATGTCAGTCGTTAACATCGATAGATCTTCCGGCGTAAACCATGGCAGCTCATTCTCCGGCGTGGCCAAAGACATCTCCCCCGTGTACTCGGACAACGGTGGAAGTTCGTCAGTCATTAACGAAGATAAATCTTGCTCTGGGACTTCTGCCATTAGGCTATCTACCGCGTCATCAATGAACGACGGGGCTAAATCAAACTGACCGCTTGATTCTGGTGATACTTCGTTAGGCATTAACGGAGATAATTCTTGCTCCGGGACTTCTGTCATCGGGCCATCAATCACATCATTGATAGAAGACTCCTGCTTGGGCAGGTTATTCGGCTCTGTAATGACCTCGGTGGTTAGGGCTTTATTCTTTTGCTTTTTGGCTTTGCGTTCATCGGCCTTAGCTTGAAGCTCGGTCAGCATGTCACCCACTGGCTTGGCAAGAACGTCGGCTAGCTTCAGCTGGTAGAACTTTTGTTTGTTAACGACATGAATAACTTTACGCGGCGCTTTAGGGTCTGGAATAAGTAACTTGTTATCCATCAAATCCTTCAGCACGGCACCCTCGTCAAAACCAAGCCCTCTCATTTGCTGGTCAATTTCTTCGAATAGGCTGGTATTCAATGTCAGCACGTCACCATCCAGCTTTGCTCGATGTAGTGTGTTGTTAGCCGTTAGCAGGTATTCGATTATCAGATCAATACAGGTCTTGTCCTTCGATACTTCTGCTGGCATTTCTTGGGCTACTGGCTCATTTATCTCTACTGCCGCTTCCACTGATTCACTAACTACCGGAGTGTCATTCATGTTCTTAAACACGATACCCTTGGTGTCTGGTGCTGGAGCGCTGGTATTGGATTGCTCTGGCTCTTCCTTAGATTCAGCTTGCGGTTTCTTTGGCGCAGGCTTACTCGGCGTTGGTGCTGGTGCCGGAGTGTTGGTGTTCGCCGGAGCTGCTTGCTTCTTCGGTTTCTTTGTCTGAGCCTTACTTTGATTTGTTTGCGACCCATTCTGCTGTGCCGGTGTTACCGCAGGAGCAGGGGTTGACGCAGGAGCTGGTTGGGTTGGTGCAGCCGTGTTGTTAGCCGGAGTTTGCGGGTCTGGCTCACGGGTATCTGTCAGGGTGATTAGCCCAGTATCGGCGTAATGGATTAACAGTGAATCGTCACGGGTTAATGAGATTTTCCCATGAATGCCGCGTTGCGGAATCTCCTCGCCATAGACGATGCCTGCCCATTTTGGCTTAACAACTTTGATTGGCCCTGCCGTCCACTCTGGATTCGTAACTGGGTGCAAGTGGCCACTGGTGTAATCCTCAAACAGCGGCTCAAATAACTGACGCTCTACCAGCATCTCAAGCATTTTTCCGACTTGCATTGGGACGTTAAAGCCATCTTCCTTGAGCGATGACATCACTTTGTTGAAACTTGCTGGGTAAGACACGTACACATCTTCGGCGCCCAGGCACCAAATGTCGGCTTTCTCTTCGTTAACCTTCCAGCCGCGACGCATCATTTGTAAGCGCTTAATAAACGCCGCTTCCAGTGGCATCTTGCGAGCACCGGTTAATCTGTCCCATTGCCACATCATGTCTTTGTGGACGGAACGTGCTTCGCCTTTTTTAAGACTGTCTCTAAGTGAGTTATTAACTTCGATACTGCCGGACAAGGTTTCATAGATGGCGACCTGAAGGTCATCTTGAGTGCCAAATAGATACTGCTTCGCTGCCTTGGTCAGTACAGTGTTAAGCATGGATGATGCAAGCCCAATGTGCTTGCCGTGACGGTCTGCATAGTTCCACGTCACTTGATAACGGGATACTTGGTTGCGCCCTGACCAATCATAGATATTTTCGAGTTGTGGGTTCCAGACTGAATCATCGGCCTGCACGGTCATGTCATGTAGAGCTTTACCGATGTCATGCACTAACCCAATTACCCACGCCGCATATTGCCAGCGGATTTTCTTACCGTGCAACTCGTCGGTAAATTTGGTCTCTTTAATATCAACCGACGCCATGTGACGCAGGGAGAACAGAGCCACCTCTAGACTGTGACGCGCTAAACCACCAACAGCCGCGTGATGATGGTTTTCTGAGGCTGGGAGTAGGTGAGCGTAAGAAAGGAAATTCGCTACCACATCCCTAACCAATGTCTGTGCGTTATAGACTTGGTTGTATTCAGATAGGTTGGCAGGATTGAACGTGTCACGATGAATATCAGTCAAACCCAGTTCACGAATCGACATATCAATTAGGTCATTATTGGATTTAATGATTCTCGCTTGATTCGCTACTGCTACACCGTCAGCTACGGGAGGGTAGAAAGTCTCTACCAACTCTTCGCTGACCGCTTTAGTCTCAACCCCACCAACAGCCATCCGTACCGCATTCTTATCTGGGGCTTTGCCATCCAGTAAGAAGGATCGAACAGCCAAACTAACTAGCTTGGCTATTTTCTTCATTATGCGTTCACTACCAGTTTGCCGGAATCCTGCTCAATTTCTTCAGCGCCTGAGTCGTCATTGGCTGACCGGTCATCTGGATTGTTGCGGGTGATGGTTTGCATGATTTTGTTGTAAGCGTCTAACGAATAAATTCCGCCCTTACGGTCAGCTGAATCTGTAGCTACAGTTCTCATGCGACCAAAGAAACGAGTCATGGTGTTCATCGCTATACCGCGACTATTGTTGCTGACTGACTCAGAAATCACGCCAGCTAACCAGAGGTTTTCAATAGCTGCGATAGATTCATCAATCTGGGAAATTACGTCGATTACACGCCAGTAGATTGGGTGCTCGATTTGAAATGTCACGCTGAACGATTCTGGTGTCACCACGTCTAAATCGGCATTGTTGCCAAGCGAGGTAGACAACTCATTGTTGTGGATTGTGTTGAGAAGGGTGCTGCGACGAACAGCTTCTTCTTGCTCAGCTGCAAACCACGCATCTAAACGGTCACGGATTTCTTTGTTGTTAGACGTCAACACAAATAGACCAGCGATACGGGCGATGCTGTATTTGATATTCTGCTGACGAGCATCATTGCTAAACAGCTGCTGGATGGCGCTACTCTTGAAATCCATTTCCTTCAGAATGAATTTACGCTGCTGAACTTGACGCACTGCAGATGGTTTCTGAGTGCGCTTTGATGAAACTTGTGGGTTCTCGTTGGTCTGACTCATATAATCCTCCTAGGATTGTTTTCGCTCTATGCGACGTAGTTTGATTTTTGCTTCATGTAGACACTCAAGGGTTTCTCTCAACGGAGCCAATCGATTCTCTGTGTCTTCAATCATTCGTGCCTCCCACTCTGGGGATTTGCGGGTTAACTGGTCTAAGGTGTATCCGCGCTGGGTCGGTTTAACGTCATCGCCCCAAGACTTGCTGATGTTTCCAACTCGCCCTGGTCGATACCTCGTCCAGACCAAATACACCTTTTCGTTTTTTACAACGACCCTGGGTGCCATCTCACCGCCACTAAACTTCCCACCGTCATCACTGCGCAACTGACGGTTTGAAGATCTCCATTTCAGCCAGTAATCATCGACTATGACCTTTGCCTGAAACTGAGCGGCTTCAATCAACCCTTCTAGGCTTCTGATGGTATTCGCCAACTGGAACCCTAATGCGGGTACGGGCTTCCCGTTCTCAGAGCTACCCGAAGTACCTGAGTAGTCATTCATTCATTTACCTACTGTTTGTTCGTCTTCAGTAATCCGTTTTCGGCCTACGGGGACAACTCATGCAGAAATTCAGTTCGTTGGCGAACTCGTGTCTGTCACCGTCCGTTATTCTGCGAGCTGAGTTTGGGATAAAATCCCAGGTGCCTCCTGTGTTAGCCATCCTTTGATGATTTTCAGTTCGTTGTCCAACTCATGCTTTTCGCGTGATATACACACCGATTCACGGGCAAGCCCCCTGAGAAATCCTTTCTCACGTCTGCGATTCTGTTGGCCACTTCAGGTTTTCCCCCAGTTCGTGAGCCAACTTGTGCATTCAGAGCGTTGATTTGCTGATTTTGGAAGCCGTTAAAACTGCTTAATTTCGAAGAATCCAGAGTAGGAATTTCGCTACTAAGCCAGACTTAGTTGCACTTCAGTTCGTTAGCCATTTCATGTTTTGATTAATTCACTAGCGACATGTTGTGGATAACAAAGTGCATAATATACACACAAAATAAATAATACACGAGCTAAATATATTGTGTATTATGTAGATCCCAGATTGGTATTGGAATGGTAAGAATAATCTTCCAGAGCAAGCTGGAAAGGTTTTGGAAGTCTCTTAAAACCCCAGATTGGGGGTCATTTGGTGTGGAGTTGGTATTTATGAATAATCCCGTCATCATCACAGTCGATGTTGGCTATGGCACAACGACTTGTGTACACAAGGAATCGCTAGGCAATTACTCAGTGAAGACGTTCCCGTCCCTGCCTATTCCGATTAAATCGGATATTAATCTGGGTTTAGCAGGCGAGGAGCGCGATGTAACAACCGTGGAAGTCGATGGAATCACCTATGAGGTTGGTTCGGACGTAGGGACCTCGGTCGGTTCGCGAAATGTTCGCGTTCTCAACACCGAATCGTTTATCACGAGTGACCGCTATAAAGCGTTATTGTTTGGCGCCCTGTCATTTTTAGGCAAATCAAATCACATCGATATAGATGTGTTAGTGCTTGGTCTGCCAGTGAGTGTCATGTTCAGGAAAGATGAACTCGCCAAGATTTATACCGGCACTCACCAAATCACCCCAAGTCGCAAGGTCACCATTCGTCAGGTCTTGGTTTTTGAACAACCGCTTGGTGCGTTGATGTCATTTTTGCGCCAAGGCGGAAATGAACGCTTTGCCCAGTGCAAAGATAAAACCATGCTATCCATTGACCCAGGTTATATGACCACCGACTTCATTACGTCGAAAGGATTGAAGGTCAGTCCAAATCGTTCTGGTGATTCTGAAACTGGGATGTCCAAAGTGATTGGTGCAGTCGAAGTCGCGCTGCGCTCGCAACTCGAAGGTTTCAACATCAAACAGATTAACCCAGAGTTGATCGACCAAGCCTTTATCAGTGGTGAGCTTAAGCTGTACGGTAAAGCGATGAAATTCCCTAAGTGCGATCTGTTTGATGTGACCAGCGCGATTCGGTCTGTTACTGACGAAGCATTAACAAGTGTCGTCAATAAAGTGGGTGATGGTCAGGACATTGACCTGATTATTGTCTCCGGTGGTGCCGCAGCGGTATACCTGCCTTCGATTCAGCGCGCATTCCCTTTCCACAAAATCGAAGTCGTTGATGACTCTCTGACAGCTGTTGCCCGTGGCTTGCAAACCGCAGGCGAGCAATTCATTCGTGGAGCCATAGCGCGAGGTGATTATCAAAAGTTAAAAGCAGTCTGAGGTGAGGGATGCCCAAAACAATCGAGAGACACATTCGGATTGCCGATGATACTCACCCGCTAATTTTCGCTCATTTAGATCAGTTTGGGCCAAAGGCACTGACCCGCGAGATGATGACCCTGATGGAATTTGGATTAATGGTGAGACAGCAGGGATTTAATCTAGGCACTGTGTTGGCGCCGAAGGTAGAAGTCGAAAGTGAAAGGGAGAAAGTGGAAGCAGATGCAGAACCTCGAAGTCCAATGGAAGATGACTTTGATATTAGTGATGATTTTTTTGTCGCCCGAGAAACGTGAAAAACAATAAATCAGCCGCCTGCAATTAAGGCGGCTTTTTTTCATCCAGTGAGGCGTGATATATTCAGCCTATGGAATATAAAAAGTGTGTTGGTGTTATGAAAGTAAATAAATTGATGGCTTTGATTTTTGCGGCTCTGGCTCTGCCAGTTGTGGCAGAAGATCCTGCAAATAGCAATGATGGTGGTAACTTCTATAAACAACGCGAAAAGGGCTGGTATTGGCACGAGTACATTCCTGAGCCCGAAGAAAAGGAAGAGGAAGAACCTATTGCGCCAACGCCATCTTCTGCACCAACTGAGACTGAAACGAGTAAAAATTCAGTAGAGGCCATGAGCGTTAAGTGGTTCCAAGAAAACTTGCCCAAGGCAAAGGAGTTGGCGCTTAACACTGGAAAACCAGAAGACGTTAAACGCTACCTTTACATCCAGCGTGCCGCAATAGATCGCGCCAACCAATTTGCCGCTACTTATATTTCCGAACAAATGTTTGACCCTTACCTCGATGAAGGGTTACGCCGTCCTGAAAATGACGTGACGCTGCAAACTTTCAAAGGCGCTCAGTCTGAAAACCAATGGAAGTTAATTGAAGCCATCGGCAAGAAAGCCACCCTCATTTATTTCTACGGCTCTCAGTGTCCGTATTGCGCAAAGCAAACTCCCTACCTAATCCGTCTGGCAAAGGAGTATGGATGGTCGATCATGCCTGTTTCTCTCGATGGCGGCACCGTTCCAAATGATGACTTTTTAGCATTAGGCGATTATCGAGTGGCGACTTCCGACATGGCGCAGCGCTTCGACGTCTTGGCGACACCAACACTGTATCTAACCAACAACACGGGTGATTACTTCCTGTTGAGTTCTGGGCTAATCGGCATGGATTCTCTCAGTGAAAGGATCATAGAACTCGCTAGCCGCGAGAAAATTATTAGCCAAGCAGAACTTAATAATGTGAAGCAGGTACGAGCTCTTTATATGACCGATGCAGAAGCCAAGGTTGACACGCAAAAAGTGTATGAAGACCCAGACTACCTCATTAACAAGATGCGGAATTTTATGCTCGGAAAACCTGATAGCGAGGGTGAACAAGAATGAAAAAGAAAGTTATAGTTGCTTTACTTTGTTGCCCGTTATCAGCTACAGCTGCTAGCGGGTTAAACAATTTATGGGATCAGATGTTGTCTGCCAGCTCCGGTGCAACTTCATATTCAGGCGCTAAACGTGACGGATTTTCTCTGGGGAGTGCGTCGGTACGGATTAAAACCACTAACGAAAAGATTGTGGCGGTTAGGGCTCCTTACCTTCAATCATCCTGCAAGGGGATCGACTTCTTCGGTGGCTCACTGTCCATTATAAAACGTGAAGAGCTTGTTCAGATGGCAAGATCTATCGCCGCCGCCGCCCCGATGTACGCATTCCAATTAGCAATGGGAATGTTATGCCCGGACTGTAATGCAATTCTCGCAGACCTAGCGAAACGCCTCAATGCGTTAAATGATTTTATCAGCAAAGATTGCGAGGAATGGGCTGATCTGGCCGAGCAACAGTGGCCATCACTTCAGGTACAAAGTGACCGTAAAATGTGGAAAGCCTACAATGATTCGACTGGTGCTTGGTTTGATTCATTCGCTTCATCGACGGTTGAGCGCAGTTCAATAGACTCCCACTCGAAAGCCGCACAGTTGACTCAGGCTGGCGACGAGATGCAGTTCAACTCGGTGTATGAAACCTTCATGCAGTCTAAAACTACCGTCCCAACCCTATCCTCAGACAGCCATGTCGTCGCTCAAATGTTAATGACTATTTTAGGGACTGAAGTTTATAAATTCGACAGCACATTAACTGCATCGGCTTCAGCAGGAAGTGATGCGGTCAGTAAGTCATTTAGCCCACAAGTTTCATTGAAAGACTTGTATCAGCCTCAAGCGACTACATCAATGGCTGTACCTAAACAAATGGTGGTCTGTGAGCAGGCCCAATCTGCCGATAGCAAGTGTCTATCGGCTAAGGTCGCGACTGTTCCAATTAGCGATACACGCTATTTGGATTCGTTCTATCGATTTTATGGTGATGCAATTTGTGGCTTAGTCGATTCTAACTTAGTCGGTTCGAGCATCATGGCCATCTATGCTCAGAAAGGAAATTATAGTGATTCTCAAGCACAGATCATGGCCAATATGCGAAGTGAATTTGAAGACATTATTAAACGAGCCTCAACAATCAATGTCATCAATACAGGTAATTGTAAGTTTATCTCCGAAGCGATGGCCATAGATGCAACCCAGCAGTTGCTCGACGGTCTACGAATTGCCGCGAGTAAGATGGCTTCGACTGATAAAGGTCAGCGCGGCGCGTTTTCATCTAAGTTGTTAGAGAAAATCGATGCGCTGAGCCTTGAAAGGGAAGAAATGGCCAACAGAAGACGTGAAATGGAGCAGGAACTATTAAATCAGATCAACTTTCGTGCAAGTTTGAGAGGTAAGTAATTCATGTTAACTATCTACTCTCTCGGTGACCTCGATTTATTGATAAAGATGGCGCAATCGGCGGAATTGGCATTCAGTGATGGCGGCATTGCAAATAGCAATCTTATTGCGATTGGATTGGGTATTACCCTGCTAGTATCTGCTTTCAAGCAAATTTTTGACCCTGATAAATTCCATGTAAAGGAGTTTTTCATCGCCTTGTTCACTTACATGTTTTTGTTCACCCCGAAGGTGGATTTTTACGTTGAGTCAGTCAGAACGGGCGAAGTGTCTCAGTCATTTACTTTGCCATTTGGGATTGTGGCGCCTGCTGCATTAGCTACCATGATTGGTGGTGGTTTTGCTCAAGGTATGTCAGAGGCCTATTCCAGTATCACGCCTAATTATGACACTGAGCCTGGCACCAACATAGACCCTCTAAAAGCGTTACTTAAAGCCCGATTTGTCGGCACTTCTGAGGCAGATGCGAGTTATCGTTCTGTCGGTGAAAATTTGGGAGCGTACATTAAAAACTGTTATTTCGAAGACATTCGAAACGGTAAAAATCCGACGGGGCAGGCTGTACAGGAGGTTCATCACGACGAGAGTGTCACTGGGGCGTTTGACTGGACTAAATTCAAGGTAACCTCGGGAAGCTGGTTTACGCCTTACTACGATGTTAACACCAAGTCCTACACAAAAATTACCTGTGCCGATGCTTATGCCAAGTTAGGAAATGATCTCTCTGACAGTAGTCCTTGGGCCGAAGAAATGAAGGGGCGAGCCGCCGTACTTTACAATATGGCAGAAGAGTCTCAAGTTGAGAAAGTCTTCGAGTCTTTAACAGGGGATACTGCTAACCTCATAAATTTGTATCGAGCCAACTTTGTAAAAGCAATGATGGCCAAAGTTGGGGCTAGCTATGTAGAGTTAGAGCCCTCTGAACGATTGGCGTTTCAGCAAGAATTTGATGCGATTCAACAGCGTCACTTAAGCCAAGCAGCGCAGTCTTCATTTTTCTTGGAAACTGCCCCTGCACTTATCACTTGGTTTGAGTGTTTTATTTTCCTCATTGCTCCGCTGCTTCCGGTTTTCCTGACCTTCGGCTCCAAAGGGATCATGATGGCCGGAAAGCTCTATTCATTTCTACTCGCTGTGAACTTTTGGCCGATTATCCAAGTCGGCGTCAACATGTATACCAACCACTATTTCAATAAGCTGATGTGTTCTCTGCCAGGGAATGATTCGAGCTCGGTTCAGAACTGCATGATTGCGCCTAGTATGCGAAATTGGAGTATCGATTCTCTTGGGGGGATGGATAGCACCTACACCACACTAGAGACTTTCGTATCTCAAGCGGCAATCATTCAAACGATGGTGCCAGCGCTGGCTATGATGATTGTCTTCGGCGGTGTTCATACTATGATGGGGGCAACACAAAAAGCCCAAATGGGCGCCAACATGGATGCCAAGGGCGTATCACCACAGACGGTCAATAGCGATGGTAAAACCGTTTCGTCAGGTGGTTATAGTCAGACAATGACATCGAATGGTGAGTGGATGGAAAGCCGTCAGGGTGCAGGTAATATGTCTTCCATTAGCACCGGTGGTTCAACTTACAATGCTCAACATGCTGGTACTTCAGCCGTGGCCCTAGCGGAATCAGGTGTTTCATCTCTAACTTCATCTAAAACCGCAGCGCAACAAGATCTCGCTGCCGCGAATGAGAGATTACAGACCGCTATTGGTACTGGTAACGCCTATCAAAATGCCCATCAAGCAGGTTTGGGGTTTGAAGAAGCACGCGGGTTTGATGTAAGTCAGCAACTCGGTTCGCAGATGGGTGTTAGTGGTCAACAGGCCCGTCAGCAGATAATTCAAACCTTATCACAAATGAGTGAGCAAGAAGCAAATCAATTTGCTCTTAAAGCTGGGTTTTCTGTGGGGGCCGGTCAAGGAGTTTCAACTAATCCGCTCACAGCATTAATGAAAACCTTGGGTGTTAACGCAGAAGCCGGTGCATCTTGGTCGCAGACGCAAACGAGCATAAAAACGCAGCTAGAGTCAGAAGGAGCCAACAAAACGTCAACGCTAAGTTCAAGCCAGCAAGAAGACGTAGCAAGGGCGTTTAGAGAAAGCGATTCGGCCTCTAATCGTAAATCCTATAGCGATTCAGCAACTGATACTTCGTCAGCCAGTTATCAAGCAGCTAAGGCTCGAGATGAAGCAGCTACCAGACAGCAAAGTATCCAACAGCAATTACAGGAAGCAGAGTCTCGGTCTCGTGAAGTTCGTGACGGTGTAACATCATCGGGAGCGGCGGGTAGCAGTGCAAACATCAAGTTTGGTGAGATTATTTCTTCTAGCAATCGTGATTTGATGTCAACGGCGAGCAACTTGGGCAAGATTGCACAGAATGCAGCTGATGGCGCAATGCGTGGCAAATATGGAAACGATTGGGATGCCGCTACTAACGGCGTGGATACGCTCGATTTCAAAAGCACAATGAGTGCTTTAGATGCTAAAGCCGCTGGGGCTGGGGCTGGTACAGCAGAAGAAGCCAGGTTTAATGCGATGAAACAGGACTATGCCGCTAATCAGTCATTATATGACGTGGCACGAGACAAGCAGGCGCTACAGAGCATTGTGAATGATTCGCAGACGATGATGTCCGCTGATGGTAGACCTATCCCCATTCAAGATATTGGTTCGATCGCTGACCGTGCCGTAGCCAAGTTGTCGGATACGATGGCCCGAACTCAATCAGAACCGATTAAGGCTGACGCGGTTCGCAACCTTGCTACAGGTGCCGCCATTGAATATGCTGCGTTAAATGGAACTGCCAATGGAAATGAGACCGCTAGAATTGTTGGCGCTCAATTTATCGCTGTTGGTCAGGCGCAGATTAAAGACTATGATAAGCCAGCGTTAACTCCTGAGCAACAGGCCTTCAAATCTGATACACAGAATGGCATTAATGCAGCGGGTCAACGTATCAGCTCAGAGGGCGCCAAATTGGAACAAGAGGCGGCTCAAAGAGCGAAGGACTATAAACCTTCTATAGATGGTTACCGCAACCAAAATCTTCAGTCTCCAGCTAAATGGACGCCTGATCAGCAACATAAACTTGATAAGTTGGACAAGAGTGTTGATGACCTATGGAAACAAATGCAGCAAAGTGAGGCTGTGAGTGGGCCTGCAGGGGTAAACCAAATCATCGACACTGTAGCGCAAGAATTGAAGTCAGGGACTTATGGGGCAGTATCACCACAGGTTATTGACAGAGTTGCTGAAGTGATGAAAAACGCCAGTAACTCACCCGCAGAGTTAGGTCGGATGCTGAATGATTATACAGATGCAAAATCTAATTATTTCAGTGGCGATCGTGCAGCTCAAGTCGCCCCAGTTATCTCCGCAATGGCCAACACTGTTGATGGTTTATTAAGTAAGGCCATCAACAGCGATCAATTAAGCCCGAGTGAGAAACCTTACTTCCAGAATGCTCAACAGGCCTTTAGTGGTTTGAATGATGCCTATTCTGCTAAAGTAATTTCGGATAGATCTTCAAGCGCGGGTAATGCTGCAGCGCAAGTTATTTCATCTTTAGGTTCTAGTAAGGACCCTCAAACTCAACAGGCCGTGGCTCTGGCTTCGACTATTGCAGCGGAAGGGACAAGTGCTAATCCATTGCCAAACGCGGAATTTAGTCGGTACTACAAGGAAAACAACCCTACTAAGGAAGACGTGTTAGGTATGAGGTTAGTCACGGATCGTGCTCAAGGCATCGTGACACAGGCAATGGGACAAGATGGATTATCTGAACCTGTAAAACAAAGGTTGGCCGAAACCCTACAAGGATTGCAGGATTTTAATCAGAAATTAGCGGTATCACTCAACTCTGACGCACATGCAAGAAATAGCACAGGTTATGATCATGCAACAGCTTATGACGATGCAACTCAAAATAGCCCGGCCATGAGTGGTCTAAGCTCAAGCGAAAGGATTCGAGCGATGGATGGTTTCAACCGGATAGGAGTGGGAGAAGGTTCAACTCAATCTAGGATGGAGAACACCCTATTTAACGGTCAAGGTGCGAACATGCAACTTGAGTCCATTGCCAATAAGATGTCGCCAGAAGATAAAGCCGCAATTTTAGGATCTCTTCCGGATTCGGTAAGGTCGAATGTAGAGCGTGGCATGGAATTAACTGCAAGCAATTCATCGCCATCAAGTGAAAAATTGCCCATAGGTGAGACACAATTCCCATCAAGCCCAGTGGCTTCGGCTCAAGGTGACACTGTGAGCCAACAAGTCGCAGCGCCAGCGGCAACGGTTCAAGGTGACACTGTGAGCCAGCAAGGCGCAGCTCCAGCGGCCATGGCTCAGGGTGACACGGTGAGCCAACAAGGCGCAGCCCCAGCGGCCGCAACTCAAGGTGATGCGCTGAGCCAACATGGCGCAGCTCCAGCAACCATGGCTCAGGGTGACACAGTGAGCCAACAAGGCGCAGCCCCAGCGGCCATGGCTCAGGGTGACACGGTGAGCCAACAAGGCRCAGCCCCAGCGGCCGCAACTCAAGGTGATGCGGTGAGCCAACATGGCGCAGCTCCAGCAACCATGGCTCAGGGTGACACAGTGAGCCAACAAGGCGCAGCCCCAGCGGCCATGGCTCAGGGTGACACGGTGAGCCAACAAGGCGCAGCCCCAGCGGCCGCAACTCAAGGTGATGCGGTGAGCCAACATGGCGCAGCTCCAGCGGCCATGGCTCAGGGTGACACGG
>NZ_JAKKSH010000044.1:0-24711 GCF_025653395.1 Shewanella sp. SW24 | reverse complement strand
TGCATGTGTTAGGCCTGCCGCCAGCGTTCAATCTGAGCCATGATCAAACTCTTCAATTAAAGTTTTGTTGCTTCAGTCTTGCGACTTCAGCGGCTCAATGAATTCTGATTTTTTTGTTTCTCGCTAAAGAAACAAACTGTACATATTGCTATGAACACTCATTGTTACATTGATTTAAATTTTTGACTGCCAACCCGAAGGCTAAGCAGTTTCGATTAACTCAACACCTGTGAGTGTCCACACAGATTTCTTGTTTTATCTTGTTAAAGAGCAACTCAACCTCATAAGAGAAGGTGAGTACCACACTGAGCGTCGAACGCTTCCAGTTGGCTAGGGCTGAGTATTCTACGCATTTTCCGTTTCACGTCAAGGAGTTTTTGCAAACTTTCTCAACACTCATCAATCAGTAAACACATCGATGAACTGTCACACCAGCCTGCTTAACGCTGCCTGCCGTGTCAGTGGATGCGCATTATAGGCAGTGAAACTTTTTGTGCAAGGGCTTTTTAAATGAAAAAAGATCGCATGGCGATCTTTTAAACAGCGGCGATTATTTTACATGCAAAGTGCCCATTAATTGGGCTTTTTGCTGCCTTTATCGATAAAACCTTGGATTAGCGAGACGGCTTTTACGTCATCCCAATCAACATAGGATCGAACAAAGGCAATTAATTGACCCTGTTGATCAAGAATAAAGGTCGCAGGAATCGTGTCGAGCGGAAAAACGTTCCCAAGACTTTGTGGTTGATCGTAGTAAGAGTTGAAATTCGCCATACCCAATGAACTTAAGAACGGCTGAACCTGCTGCTTACCTTCTGCATCAATAGAGATAGGCAGCACGACAAAATCTTCAGTCTTGAACTTAGTTGCTAACCTTTCGATTGCAGGCAACTCTCTGACACATGGCGGACACCAAGTCGCCCACATGTTAACCATAATGATCTTGCCTTTAAATTGGCTGAAGTCGATAGCTTTACCATCGACATCATTAAAGGCAACAGGCTCAATAGGAAAAGTCTTTGGCAGTACATTAATCAAATCAACCGTTGATTCCATCGGTTTAGCCGTTTGCTGCATACCAGGGTACGCATGCGCGACCCCAGCAACAAATACCGAAAGAATGGATGACAACATGAATGCCGTTATGACTTTATGCTTCATTTTGTATTGCGCTTTAGCAAGGTATCTAACTCGCGCTGATCTTCTGCGCTAATTTCGTTCGGCACATTACCGCCAATACGTTGCTTACGAATGAAGATGAATCCAATCACTAGACCCAGAAGTAATAAACCAATAGGACCTAACCAGAGAATGTAGGTCTTGGTTTCCATCTTAGGTTTATAGAGAACAAACTCACCATAACGACTGGTCATAAACTCGATGATCTCATCATCCCCTTTTCCTTCGTCAACCATCTTGAATACCTCAAGACGCAGATCTCGAGCAACGGGTGAATTGGAGTCGATCAAATTTTGGTTTTGACACTGTGGACAACGTAGTTCATGGGCCAAAGACAAACCGCGCTTTTGATTTTCAGGTGACTTGAATTCGTAAGTATCAACTGGTGTTGCCATGACAGCGGTCGTCATGCTGAACATCAGCACTAGACCACCTATGATTTTTATCAGCGTTCTCATGCTGCGCCATCCTTCGCTGCTTCAGCTTGTAATTGTTGGATCATAGGGTAAAGGGTTTCACTCCATACACGTTGGTCAATTGGACCTGCATAACGGAAACGGATAATACCGTTGTGATCAACAATAAAACTCTCTGGAGCACCATAAACGCCAAGATCTAATCCTAAACGCCCATCTTTATCATAAATATTAACGTTGTAGGGATCGCCCTGACGTTTTAACTCTTCTAACGCAGGAACACGCTCATCACGATAGTTGATCCCGTAAATTGGCAAAAGATTTTTACGTTTTAGCATCACTAAGAAAGGATGCTCATATTTACAAGATGGACACCACGTCGCCCATACGTTAAGTAATGATACCTTACCTTTTAATTGCTCATTCGTTATTATCTCAGCCGGTGTTTCTAGGCGTTCCAGTTGGAAAGCCGGAATAGGCTTCCCTTCCAGTGCTGAATCCAATTGCTGCGGATTCAGAAATAACCCTTTATATAGAAACACCCCCATGGCGAGAAATATGACCAATGGGATAAACAGAACCAACTTCTTCATACATTCCCCAATTATTGAGCCGTTGCCAATTTTGCCTTTTCGGCCAAAGGCGCGACGGCTGCAGTGACTTTCGCACGGTAACGTTTATCCGATGCAGCGAAGAATCCACCTATCATCATGAAAATTGCCCCAAACCATAACCAACGCACGAACGGCTTATAGTTTAAACGAACCGCAAATTCAGTGCTGGTAATAGGATCGCCCATAGTCACGTACAAGTCACGGAATAGACCCCAGTCAATACCGGCTTCTGTCATATCCATAGTTCGCACATTATATTGACGACGATCGGGTTTTAGTAATGTCAGTAGCTCATCGCCCTTGTAGATCTCTATCTGTCCCTGCTGTGCAGTGTAGTTAGGACCCACGACGTTTTTGGTCTCGAGATACTTAAAAGTATAACCGGCGAGCTCTTGGCTTACACCAGGTCCCATACGAACACTTTTCTCAATCGAGTAATTTGACACCATAGTGGCACCAATCACAGAAACGGCAATACCGAGATGCGCGAAGATCATACCAAGCTGACTACGGCCCATGCGACTGATGCTGATATCACCTTCTTTCGACTTGACCATGTTATAGGCCGCTCTTGCGGTAGCCAGAATAATCCAAGCCGCGGCTGCAATACCAAAGGTAACCCAAATATTGAATACACCATCGACGATAAAAGGCGTCACAATACCGATAACAGCAGCAATCATTGCTGGGATCAATAGCTGACGCTTAAGCTCGCCCGCTTTCGATTTTTTCCAACGAATAATTGGACCAATACCCATAAAGCCAAATAGCACTAATACGATAGGCACGAACACCGCATTAAAGTATGGGGGTCCAACAGAGATTTTACCCATGCCAAGCGCGTCGATGAGCAATGGATATAATGTACCCAATAGTACCGTACCTGCGGCAACCGTCAGTAGCACGTTACATACTAAGAGCATTGTTTCTTTAGACTTAAGCTCGAAACGGGCAGGACTACTCATTTCACTGGCACGTAAAGCAAACAGTGTTAATGAACCGCCAACCGCTAAACCAAGTAACAACAGGATGAACATACCGCGGCTTGGATCGGCTGCGAATGAATGCACTGAGGTTAATACACCAGAGCGAACAATAAAGGTACCAAGCAAACTTAAAGAGAAAGCGAAAATAGACAGTAATACAGTCCAGTTACGGAAGGCGCCGCGTTTCTCAGTCACAATCAAAGAGTGAACAAGCGCAGTACCCACTAACCAAGGCATAAAAGAGGCGTTCTCAACAGGATCCCAGAACCACCAACCGCCCCAGCCTAATTCATAATAAGCCCACCAAGATCCTAGTGCGATACCGCCCGTAAGGAAGGTCCAAGCAGCCAATGTCCATGGACGAGTCCAACGAGCCCATGCAGAATCGAGACGGCCGCTCATCAGCGCAGCAATCGCAAATGCAAAGCTTACAGAGAAGCCCACATAACCCAAGTACAACATAGGAGGATGGAAGATTAATCCCACGTCCTGCAGCATTGGATTTAAGTCACGACCTTCGGCTGGGATCGGGAATAAACGTTCAAATGGGCTAGATGTGAGTAGCATAAACAAACTAAAGCCAATCACAATAAGAGCCAATACTGCCAGCACACGGGCAGTAAACACTTCTTCTAAACCTTTGCTAAACAAGGCAACCGCAGCCGCCCAAGTTGATAAAGCAAACACCCAAAATAACAGTGACCCTTCATGACCGCCCCATACGGCCGAGATCTTAAAGAAGATAGGTAACTGAGAATTTGAATGATGTGCCACATAGGCGACCGAGAAATCATCGACGGCAAAACTATAAGCCAGCACGACAACAGATAAGGTAATAAAAAAGAACATTCCGTACGTTAATGGCCAAGCGTACCTAACAAGGTATTGGTCTTTTCTGGCAACACCTATTAGGGGGACGCTGATTAATAAGAAGGCAAAAGCCACCCCTATTATCAACGCAAAGTGTCCAAGTTCTGGGATCATGGGTTTTCCTCAGTCTTCAATAATATGTTGATTTAGAAAGACTCTATCTCAACGCACAACATGCTATTCACGCAAATGCACGAAATTTTGCTCATTTTAGTATTTGCTATTGTTCCTGTCTGCCTCTTTCGTACAAAACTGGGTTACTTGTCTCATTCTCAATTTTAGAGGTCGATGAAAGTCACGGAAGAGGCTCAGTTCTGCATGTGACCGACAAATGACACTTAAGTTTCATACAAAATTTACAAGAAGAATCAATTTGTGAACCAGTGCCCAACTATAAGCTTTCAGCACTGGGATTACCTTATATTACTGTTCAATGAACAATCTTTACGTATAATCTTGCTTCCAAGCCTAGCGGTTACTCCGCTTTCTGCAAACTAAAGTGAATATAGAAACAATGACGACATTTTGGATTTTTATTGCGCTTGTTATGTTAGTCGGCCTGATGCTGATTTGGATCCCGCACTTCAGACAGCAAAAATTGCTGAAAACGGAAGAAGCTGGAGTTCGTAAACAAACGAACCTTGAATTGTTCAATGAGCGCTTAGGCGTTCTTGAAAAAGAATTAAGTGAAGAGCTACTCGATCAAGCCGAATTTGATGCATTGAAGAAAGAACTGGAAATCAGTCTACTCCAAGACATCAAACAAGCGAGCGATGATTCACTGGTCAACCAAATAAAGCCAAAGACGATTCTGTGGCCGTCGATCATGTCAGTTTGTTTGATTGTTATCTCAGGCTATCTCTATCAACACTTAGGTGCCTTCGAGAATATTGATAGTGCTCAACAACCTGCGAATCCACATGCAGGAATGGATACGGCTCAAATCATGATGCAACGCGTGCAGATGATGGAAGCTCAAGTTAAAGCCGAGCCAGAAAACAGCCAACTGTGGTTTAGCTTAGGTCATGCTTATGTATCAGCAAACCAATACGATAAAGCGATTGCGGCTTTCGATAAAGTAATCGAATTAGTCGGAAAGCATGCAGAATTGCTCGGTCCAAAAGCAACGGCGATGTATTACAAAGCGGGTCAACAAATGACACCGCAAATCCAAGCTCTTATCGATGAGTCCTTAGCTATGGATGCCCAAGATCCTTCAACGCTACTGCTCGTGGGTATGGATGCTTTCTTTACTGCTGACTACAAGAAAGCCATCACCTCTTGGCAAACGATTTTAGATAGCGGTCGTGCCGACGTTGATCGTGCAGCTCTTATGAATGCAATCGAAACCGCTAACTTACGCATGCAGTCGGAAACCGCTGGCATGCCAAATGATGATGCACATAAGCAAGTCAAAGCGAGTGCTAAATCGGTCAATGTCACTATATCTATCTCTGCAGAACTTGCGGCTAAAGCCAGTCCAGAAGACACCATTTTCATCTTTGCCCGTGCAACTGAAGGACCTAAAGTCCCATTAGCTGCAACCAAAGTCAGTGCTAAGTCTTTCCCGATTACAGTGACATTAGATGACAGCAGCGGTATGGGTGGTGATGTGAAGTTAAGCGATGCAGCCAATGTGGAAGTGATTGCTGTACTCTCTAAACAAGGTAATATCAAACCGCAAACGGGTGATATTCAAGGCAAGATCAGTAAAGTCGCCGTAGGCGATACAGCGAACCTAGTACTTGATACTCAAGTGCAATAAATCGCAGTTAATTGCAGATATAAAAAAACCGGCTTTCGCCGGTTTTTTTATATCTGAAGAATTACTTAGCTGTAGACATAAATTTGATAGCAGCTTTGTAATCATCATCAGTACAATCAGTACACATACCGCCTGGTGGCATAGCATTCAGACCGGTTTTCACACTCTTCACTAGAGCGTCAACACCCTTAGCTAAGCGTGGTTCCCATTCTGCAGCGTTGTGTACTTTTGGAGCACCAGCAACACCCATACTGTGGCATACGGTACATGCCTTATTATAAATAGCCTCAGCATCTTGAGCTGAAGCGTTAACTGACATAGTCAAAGCAGCGACAGCAGTCATTGCTAACAGTTTTTTCATGTTCAATGTTCCTAATGCAAATACGTACAAAGCTCGGCGCCGCCCTTACTTAGGCAGACTCATTATAGCCGACTAAGATTACTACAAACTTCAAGAAATCTCATCTTTTTGTGATTAGAATCTCAACACAAAATGAATCAGGCGACAAGGATGACAAATTCGTTAATATATTAGCAAGTCGTAAAAAAGTTCGATAAATATTGCGGTTATTGGAACCACATCATATTGCTGACATCTAGTGCAAACCAAGAGTAAACCCCCAATAACGTTTGTGTTAGAATGACTTGTGTTTCCTTCCGGCTTGAGATAGAGGGTTCAGTGACAAATATAACTAAAGAAACCACATTAGTGTCAGCCAGCAAGCTGACCTGTATCCGCGAAGAACGTATCCTTTTTGATGAGTTAAGTTTTGATATAAATGCCGGTGACATTGTTCAGATTGAAGGCCCTAACGGCGCAGGCAAGACCAGTTTATTACGCATATTGGCGGGCCTTTCTCGCCCCTATGCCGGACAAACTTTTTACATTAATGAAGACATAAACCGTTGCCGCGATGAATACAATGAAGACCTCTTGTATTTAGGCCATTTAGCTGGCGTGAAATGCGAGCTGACTGCCGAAGAAAACCTTAATTTCAATTTAAGAATCAGTGGTTATGATGACTTTGATACGTCAGAGATTTTAGCCAAAGTCAATTTAACGGGCTTTGAAGAAGCTCTCGCGGGGCATTTATCCGCAGGCCAGCATCGCAGAACAGCGCTATCAAGATTGTGGCATAGCAACTGTAAAATTTGGATCCTTGACGAACCTTTTACTGCAATCGATAAAAAAGGCGTCGAAGAACTGGAGCAGTTATTTATTCAGCATGCGGATAATGGTGGCTGTGTGATCCTCACAACTCACCAAGATATGGGCATTATCACAGATGATAGGCTTCGTAAAATTCGTCTCGATTATCGCTTCATATAAGGTCAGGCTCAATGAAAAGAGGCATCAGTTTTACCCAAGCATTTTTCACCTTGCTGCAGCGAGATCTTAAAATTGCTATTCGCCACCGCGGCGACATTTTTAACCCACTGCTATTTTTTATTATGGTCGTTACCTTGTTTCCGCTGGGAATTGGACCAGAGCCGCAAATGTTAGCACGTGTGGCACCGGGGATTATTTGGGTCGCCGCATTATTAGCATCAATGTTGTCACTTGAAAGGCTTTTCAAAGCCGACTTTAGTGATGGTAGCTTAGAACAAATGCTATTAAGTCCACAGCCATTAGCCATTCTCGTATTAGCTAAAGTGTTAGCCCACTGGATTTTAACTGGTGTGCCACTGATTATTATCGCACCACTGTTAGCGGTATTACTCAATCTAGACGGCAACAGCTACGGTGCGTTAATTTCGACGCTTGCGCTAGGCACGCCAGTATTGTCGCTGTTAGGTGCTATTGGTGTGGCATTAACCGTCGGTCTAAGGAAAGGCGGCGTATTACTCAGCTTACTTATTTTGCCCCTATATATCCCAGTACTCATTTTTGCAACGAGTGCCATAGACGCGGCAGGAATGAATTTACCCTATGATGGTCAGCTCGCTATAATAGGCGCTATGCTGGTCGGATCGTTAACCTTAGCACCTTTTGCAATTGGTGCATCTCTGCGAGTGAGTACTAACTAAAATGTGGAAATGGTTACACCCTTACGCGGATCCTGAACGCGCATATAAATTATCAGGAACGTTATTTCCATGGTTTGCGATCTTAGCCGGTCTATTGATTGCTGTTGGCACTACATGGGGACTCGTCTTCGCGCCGACGGATTACCAGCAGGGTGATAGCTACCGTATTATCTTTATCCATGTTCCTGCCGCGTCTATGTCAATGGCGGCTTATATGGGTATGGCAACAGCGGCCTTTATCGGTCTAGTTTGGCAAATAAAACTTGCCGACTGGGCTGCAGCATCTATTGCTCCCATTGGTGCAGTAATAACCTTTATCGCACTCTTTACCGGAGCAGCATGGGGTAAACCTATGTGGGGTGCTTGGTGGGTATGGGATGCACGCTTAACTTCTGAGCTGGTATTACTATTCCTATATCTAGGTGTGATCTCGCTCTATGCCTCATTTGAGGATAAAGTGCTCGCAGCTCGTGCAGCAGGGATCTTAGCGATCGTCGGTGTGATCAATATTCCTATCATCAAATACTCAGTTGAATGGTGGAGCTCATTACATCAACCGTCGACAATACGCATTACCGAGAAATCGACAATGTCGACAGAAATGCTCTATCCACTGTTAATTAACATACTGGGCTTCGGTCTTATGATTGGCGCCATCACTATTGTTCGCTTTAGAGCAGAAATTTTAGCAAGAAATGGCATGCGCCCTTGGGTTCGTGAACTAGCTAAAGCGGAGGAGGTCAAATGATGCAATTCGATTCAATCAGTGATTTTTTTAATATGGGCGGCTATGCATTCTATGTATGGCTATCCTACGGAGTGACCTTCTTCTGCCTCTCTACGCTCATCATTACCAGCGCACGCCAAAAGCGTAAGGTGTTAATTGATATCGCGAAGAAGATGGATAGAGAAGAACGCCTAAAAGAAACCAGGAGTACTAAATCGTGAACCCAAGACGCAAAAAAAGACTGACATTAGCTGTAGCATTAATCGGTGGCGTTGCTGCGATTACTTCGCTTTTGCTCTATGCGCTGAACTCCAACTTGAACTTATTCTATACTCCGTCTGAAATTGTCCACGGCAAGACAGACACTGGCGTAAAACCTGAAATTGGCCAACGTATTCGTGTCGGCGGTATGGTGACGGTAGGTTCTATGGTGCGAGATCCCAAAAGCTTGCATGTCGAATTTGCAGTACATGACTCCCTCGGCGGTGAAGTACTGGTCACTTATGACGACCTATTGCCCGATCTTTTCCGTGAAGGACAAGGCATTGTTGCTCAGGGTGTACTGGGTGCTGATGGCAAACTAGAAGCTACTGAAGTACTGGCCAAGCATGATGAAAACTACATGCCACCAGAAGTTGCTGAAGCCATGGGCCAAAAGCACGAAAAGTTAGATTATAGCCAGCAAAAGGCACCAGATACTAAGTAGGTTATTGATGGATCAGCAATAGCGTACAAACTAAGCCTCCTAGCTTAATAACTAGTGAGGCTTTTTTATTATCTCAATATGCACAATTAAAGGTGGACTATACTCTAGGCAGCGCCAATACCTAAGACTGCATATGATTCAAATAAGACAACTAAACTCTAGTTTGCAACACATTCTAAGCTTCCTCATTATCTGCTTGATAGGTCTCTCTCAGGAAGCCAATGCTGCTAAAGTTGTTGTTATCGAAAGCTACCATCATAGCTATCAATGGGACCAAGAATACTATCAAGCGATTTATGACACGCTCAGCCCTCACCACGATGTTAGTTATTTCGAGATGGATACCAAACGCTTACCCCAAGAGGAATTTGCTGAACGGGCTGACTTAGCATGGAAATACATTCAACAACAAGCACCTCAATTGGTTATTCTTGCCGATGATAATGCGGTTAATCTCTTACACCAGCGCCTAAATGACAGCCTAATCCCAGTAGTCTATTTAGGGGTGAACATGAATCCTAGAGAATATCATCTCAATGAACACAAACGCTTCACAGGCGTCATTGAGAGACCACTACTACGACGTTCACTACTGCTCATTCAACGTTTACTACCGCAAACTGTGCATAGAAAAATCTTAGTTCTATTCGACCAAGGAGTCACCTCTGACTCAGCGGCTGAATACATCAGTAAACAACACTCAAGCATGTTAGGCGATATCGAAGTCAATTTAGTGCAATTATCACAGCTAACGGATTGGCGGCGGAATGTATTGACCGCGAAGGAACAGGGTTATAACGCTATAGTCGTGGCGCTATACCACACAGTTAGAGATGCAGATAATCGCTCAGTAGATGCAGATCAGATCCTAAAATGGATATCTGAACATACTCCGGTACCGAATTTTGGGTTTTGGGGATTTAGTGTCTCTGCTGAAGGCAATATTGGCGGCTATGTTCTCGATGGCTATCATCATGGCAAGATTGCAGCGAATATGGCAACAAAAATACTCGGCGGCGAGAAACCCGAAAATATTTTCCCAGTAACAGATGATCTTGGAAAATACATGTTTAGCCAGAAAGGCTTAGCTAAATGGAATATCGTCCTCCCAAAAGAAATCGAGAAAACCACACTTTGGGTAAAATAGTAAAAAAGGCATAAAAAAGCCGGGCTAATGCCCGGCTTTTTAAAAGTGTAACCTTAATTACTCAGCAGCTTCAACATCAACAGCTTGAGCAGCTTCTGGGCGACCAACTAGCTCGATGTAAGCCATAGGGGCTTTATCACCAGCACGTAAACCGCACTTAAGGATACGGGTATAGCCACCAGGACGTTCCTGGTAACGTGGACCCAACTCAGTAAATAACTTACCAACGACTTCAGCGTCGCGAATACGTGCAAACGCTAAACGACGGTTTGCAACGCTGTCACTCTTAGCAAGTGTTATCAGAGGCTCAACTACGCGACGCAGTTCTTTCGCTTTAGCCACAGTTGTCTTGATTATCTCATGACGAACTAGTGAACCGGCCATGTTGCGAAACATGGCTTGGCGATGACTGCTGTTACGGTTTAGTTGACGACCACTCTTACGATGGCGCATGACCTAATCCTTATAACCTAAATCTGTACAAACCTGAGACTTATAGGTCGTCTGCTAAACTAGCTGGAGGCCAGTTTTCCAAACGCATACCTAACGACAGTCCGCGAGAAGCTAAAACATCCTTAATTTCAGTAAGAGATTTCTTACCTAAGTTCGGGGTTTTCAGCAACTCAACTTCAGTGCGCTGTACCAGATCTCCGATGTAATGAATCGCTTCGGCTTTCAAGCAGTTAGCCGAACGTACAGTTAGCTCTAAATCGTCGACAGGACGCAGCAGAATCGGATCGAATTCCGGTTTCTCTTCTTTCAGCTCTGGCTCAGTCACGTCACGTAACTCTACAAACGCATCTAGCTGTTCAGCCAGAATAGTTGCAGAACGACGGATAGCTTCCTCAGGATCGATAGTACCGTTTGTGGTCATATCAATAACGAGTTTATCTAAGTCAGTACGCTGTTCTACACGTGCTGCTTCTACATTGTAGGCAATACGTGCAACTGGCGAGAAAGAAGCATCAACCAGCAAGCGGCCGATTGGGCGATCATCGTCTTCGGTCTGTGCACGAGCAGATGCTGGTACATAACCACGACCACGCTCAACGCGAATACGCATGCTGATATCATTGTTACCTGTCAGATGACAGATAATATGATCAGGATTCACGATAGTGACATCACCATCATGCGTGATATCTGCTGCGATGACAGGGCCTGCGCCGGACTTGCTCAACGTAAGCATAGCCTCGTCTTTACCCTCGATGGTCACTGCTAACCCTTTCAGGTTTAACAAGATCTCAAGGATATCTTCTTGAACGCCTTCCTTACTGCTGTATTCGTGCAGTACACCGTCAATCTCGACTTCGGTAACCGCGCAGCCGGGCATAGACGACAATAGGATGCGACGCAACGCGTTACCTAAAGTGTGGCCGAAACCACGCTCAAGTGGTTCCAATGTAACCTTGGCACGTGTTGAGTTAACCTGCTCGATATCAACGAGACGCGGTTTAAGAAATTCTGTAACAGAACCCTGCATTGTGTCCTCTCTTGTTTGTTAGCCTTACTTAGAGTAAAGCTCGACGATCAGCTGTTCGTTAATTTCCGCAGACAAATCGCTACGTTCTGGAACGCGCTTGAAAGCACCTTCCATTTTCGCGTTGTCGACTTCAACCCATGTAGGCTTCTCGCGTTGAGCTGCCACTTCTAAAGCCGCTTTAATACGAGCTTGAGTACGTGACTTCTCGCGGATGCTCACAACATCATTCGCAGACACTTTGAATGATGGAATGTTAACAACACGACCGTTAACCATAATAGATTTATGGCTTACTAGCTGACGTGATTCTGCACGAGTTGCACCGAAGCCCATACGATAAACAACGTTATCAAGACGGGTTTCTAAAAGCTGAAGCAGGTTTTCACCTGTGTTGCCTTTAGTACGTGCAGCATCTTTGTAATAGTTACGGAATTGTTTTTCTAACACACCGTAAATACGACGAACTTTTTGTTTTTCGCGTAACTGAGTACCGTACTCTGACAAACGTGGCTTACGAGCGCCATGTTGTCCAGGTGCAGTTTCCAGTTTACACTTTGAATCGATTGCTCTCACACCGCTTTTTAAGAAAAGGTCTGTACCTTCTCGGCGGCTGAGCTTGAGCTTGGGACCCAAGTATCTTGCCATGATCTTTCTCCAACTATCCTAATGAAACGGCGTTATACACGACGCTTTTTAGGAGGACGACAACCATTATGAGGGATCGGCGTCACATCGGTAATGTTGGTAATTTTATAACCAACAGCGTTCAGCGCACGAATGGCTGACTCACGACCTGGACCTGGACCCTTCACAAACACTTCAAGGTTTTTTAAACCGTAGTCTTGAGCAGCAGCACCTGCACGCTCAGCAGCCACCTGTGCAGCAAATGGAGTAGATTTACGTGAACCACGGAAACCTGAACCACCTGAAGTAGCCCATGACAACGCATTACCTTGACGATCTGTAATGGTGACAATAGTGTTGTTGAAAGAAGCATGGATATGAGCCATGCCATCTGCAACCTGTTTACGTACGCGCTTACGCGGAGAACGTGACGGAACTTTAGCCATTGCTTTACCTTCCCGTTACTTTCTAATAGGTTTACGTGGACCTTTACGCGTACGCGCATTGGTCTTAGTACGTTGCCCACGGAGAGGCAGGCTACGGCGATGGCGGAGACCACGATAACAACCAAGATCCATAAGACGCTTGATGTTCATTGAAATCTCACGACGTAAGTCACCTTCTACTAGGTATTTGGCGACTTCTTCGCGTAGTGTGTCTATTTGAGCTTCGCTCAATTCCTTGATCTTAGCAGTTTCAGCGATTGCTGTAGCCGCGCAGATTGCTCTAGCGCGAGTACGGCCGATGCCGAAAATTGCAGTCAATGCGATGACTGTATGCTTTTGATCAGGAATGTTAATGCCAGCGATACGGGCCACTATGCACTCCTTAAAGTTAAAGGCCAACTGCGAAAAGCCCGAAAGGATACTCGACAGTCGACAGATTTGCAAACAAAATTTTGTTCAGCCCAATTCATGGGCTGAACAAATTACTTTTTAGCCTTGACGCTGTTTGTGTTTTGGTTCAACACAGATAACGCGTACAACGCCACTACGCTTGACGATCTTGCAATTACGGCAGATCTTCTTCACGGAAGCTCGAACTTTCATTTCATCACTCCGTAAAGCTACTTAGCGACCAAAGCGATCTAAATTCGCTTTGTTAACTAGGTTAGCTTTCTTCATCACAGACTCATACTGATGAGACATCATATGCGTCTGAACCTGAGCCATGAAGTCCATGATTACGACTACCATAATTAGTAGTGAAGTACCGCCGAAATAGAACTGTACTTTCCACGCAATTAACATGAACTCCGGAATTAAGCAGATAAAGGTTATGTATAACGCGCCTGCCAATGTCAAACGGGTCATAACTTTATCAATGTAACGCGAAGTCTGTTCTCCAGGACGGATCCCAGGGATGAATGCACCACTCTTCTTCAAGTTATCTGCTGTTTCACGTGGGTTAAACACCAACGCAGTATAGAAGAAACAGAAAAAGATAATCGCTGTTGCATATAATAATGAGTAAAGCGGTTGTCCAGGTGACACAGCCAGTGAAAAATCACTTAACCATGACATGGACTCATTTTGACCGAACCACTGAGCCAGTGTTCCAGGAAACAAAATGATGCTTGACGCAAAAATTGGCGGAATAACACCTGCCATGTTTATTTTCAGCGGTAGATGGGTACTTTGCGCAGCGAACACCTTACGGCCTTGCTGACGCTTAGCATAGTTAACGACGATACGACGCTGACCACGTTCCACAAACACTACAAAATAAGTCACTGCAAACACAATTACCGCGAGCAACAACAATACTAACACATTCAAGTCACCTTGACGCGCCTGCTCAGCCGTTTGGCCGATAGCGGAAGGTAATCCAGCAACAATACCTGCGAAAATCAAAATCGAGATACCATTACCTATACCACGTTCGGTAATTTGCTCACCTAGCCACATAAGGAACATAGTTCCTGTCACTAAGCTCACAACCGCAACAAAATAGAATCCAAATCCAATGTTGACCACAAGGCCTGGCACTAAGTTTGGTAACCCGGTTGCAATACCGACCGACTGGAATGTACCCAGCACTAAGGTACCCCATCTGGTATATTGACTGATTTTCTTACGTCCTGATTCGCCTTCTTTTTTCAATTCAGCGAGTGCAGGATGTACGACAGTCAACAGTTGCATGATAATCGATGCCGAAATGTACGGCATAATACCTAATGCAAAGATAGAGGCACGCTCAAGGGCACCACCCGAGAACATGTTAAACATGCCAAGGATGGTTCCACTTTGCTGAGCAAACAGCTCTGCTAATACAGCTGCGTCAATACCAGGAATTGGCACAAACGAACCGGCTCTAAAGACGATAATCGCACCAATCACGAACAGGAGGCGAGCTTTCAATTCAGAAAGTCCACCTTTCGCGCTTTTTAAATCAAGTCCTGGTTTTGCCATCGACGTATTATTCCTCGATCTTACCGCCGGCAGCTTCAATAGCTGCACGTGCACCTTTGGTTACCTTCAGACCTTTAACAGTCACAGGGCGCTCAATGGTACCTGAAAGAACAATTTTCGCAAACTGGATGTTGCGAGTTATTACGTTCGCATCTTTCAGAGCGTTTAAGTCGATAACATCACCGTTAACTTTTGCCAGTTCGAGTACACGAACTTCAGCTGTTACCATAGCGCGACGCGAGGTAAAACCAAATTTAGGTAAACGGATTTTAAGTGGCATTTGACCACCTTCGAATCCTGGGCGTACACCGCCACCAGAGCGAGACTTTTGGCCTTTATGACCACGACCCGCTGTTTTACCTAGACCTGAGCCCATACCACGGCCTACACGCTTTGGTGCATGCTTAGAGCCTGCAGCTGGAGATAGAGTATTTAAACGCATCTATTAATCCTCCACCTTAACCATGTAGTAGACCTTGTTGATCATACCGCGAACAGAAGGAGTATCTTCTAATTCAACAGTGTGACCAATGCGACGCAAACCAAGACCCGTTAGGGTTGCACGGTGCTTCGGTAAACGACCGATACCGCTTTTAGTTTGAGTAACTTTTACAGTTTTAGTTGCCATGGTGCATTACCCCCGAATTTCGTCAACATTCAGGCCACGCTTAGCTGCGATTTGCGAAGGTGACTTCATGTGCACCAATGCATCGACAGTCGCGCGAACGATGTTGATCGGGTTAGTAGAACCGTATGCTTTTGACAGAACGTTATGCACGCCTGCTACTTCCAATACGGCACGCATTGCGCCACCGGCAATAATACCAGTACCTTGTGATGCAGGTTGCATGTACACAAGTGAACCAGTATGACGACCTTTAACTGGGTGATGCAGAGTACCTGCATTCAACTCAACGGTCACAATGTTACGACGAGCTTTTTCCATCGCTTTTTGAATCGCGGCTGGAACTTCACGTGCTTTGCCATAGCCATAGCCAATCTTACCGTTACCGTCACCCACTACTGTCAGTGCTGTGAAGCTAAAGATACGACCGCCCTTAACTACTTTAGAAACACGATTAACTGCAATTAATTTCTCTTGCAGATCGTCTTTTTGCTGAGCTTCTAATTTAGCCATTTTATAACCCCTTAGAACTTCAGGCCAGCTTCACGAGCTGCATCTGCTAAAGCAGCTACACGACCGTGATACTTGAAACCAGAACGATCGAACGCAACTGAAGTTACGCCTTTTTCGATCGCGCGCTCAGCAACAAATTTACCTACTGCTTTCGCTGCGTCTACGTTACCGGTACTCTTCAGTAGCTCTTTAACCGCTTTTTCTACGGTTGAAGCAGCTGCCAACACCTGAGCTTCAGGATTGATCACCTGAGCATAAATGTGACGCGGTGTACGATGTACAACCAGACGGTTCACGCCCAGCTCTTGGATCTTCTTACGAGCGCGAGTAGCGCGACGTAAGCGAGATGTTTTCTTATCCATATCGCGTTACCTACTTCTTCTTAGCCTCTTTACGGCGTACTACTTCGTCGTCATAGCGAACACCTTTGCCTTTGTATGGCTCTGGTGGACGGTATCCGCGAATCTCAGCAGCGACTTGGCCAATTAACTGTTTATCAACGCCACGTAGGACGATGTCAGTTTGGCTAGGGCACTCTGCAGTAACGCCTGCGGGCAGTTTGTGTACTAACGGATGAGAGAAACCTAAAGTAAGGTCAATATCAGCACCGACGAGTTTCGCACGGTAACCAACGCCAACTAACTTTAACTTACGCTCAAAACCTTGAGATACACCAACAACCATGTTGTTTACTAATGCACGAGTTGTACCAGCCTGTGCCCAAGCGTTAACAACGCCTTCAACAGGGAGGAACTTAACTACGCCGGCTTCAATAACAACATTGACCGCATTGTTGATCACTCGAGTCAGACTACCTTTTCCGCCTTTGACGGTAAGGGTCTGTTCGTTCAAGGTCACCTCTACGCCAGCTGGAATAGATACTGGTGCTTTTGCTACACGAGACATTCCTAGCTCCTTAAGCTACGTAGCAGATAACCTCGCCACCCATGCCTGCAAGGCGGGCGGCACGATCAGTCATCAAGCCTTTAGAAGTGGACACAATTGCGACACCCAGACCGCCCATCACCTTTGGAAGTTCGTTTTTACCTTTGTAAATACGAAGACCAGGGCGACTTACACGCTGGATAGTCTCAACGACTGGTTGGCCTTGGAAATACTTTAAAGTAACTTCCAGTTCAGGCTTGGCTTCATCTGCTACGGCGTAATCAGCAATATAACCTTCATCTTTAAGTAGTTTCGCAATTGCGACTTTCAACTTAGCTGAAGGCATCTTCACTGATACGTGGTTAGCAGCTTGGCCGTTACGAATACGGGTTAACATATCCGCAATAGGATCTTGCATGCTCATATTAGCTTACTCCGTGACAAGTGCTTACCAGCTGGCCTTACGCAGGCCAGGAACTTCACCACGCATGGTTGCTTCACGTAATTTGATACGGCTTAAGCCGAATTTACGTAAGAAGCCATGAGGGCGACCAGTTTGATTACAACGATTGCGTTGACGCGCAGCGCTGGAATCACGTGGTAGAGCTTGCAGCTTAAGAACCGCATCCCAACGATCTTCGTCAGAAGAAGCTGGACTTGCAATGATAGTCTTAAGAGCCGCACGCTTTTCAGCGTACTTGGCCACGAGCTGTGCACGTTTAGCTTCACGTGCTTTCATTGATGTTTTTGCCATTACGCTACCCTTATTTCTTGAATGGGAAGTTAAAAGCGTCTAACAAAGCACGACCTTCTTCATCATTCTTCGCAGTAGTAGTGATAACAATATCCATACCACGAATCTTATCGATTTTATCGTAATCGATTTCTGGGAAGATGATCTGCTCACGCACGCCCATTGCGTAGTTACCACGGCCGTCAAACGCTTTAGCGCTTAAGCCACGGAAGTCACGAATACGTGGGATTGCGATATCGACTAAACGCTCTAAGAATTCCCACATACGCTCACCGCGTAGGGTCACTTTACAGCCAATAGGGTAGCCTTCACGGATTTTAAAACCAGCAACTGACTTACGAGCTACAGTCACAACTGGCTTTTGACCAGCGATTGCAGTCATATCACGGACAGCATGGTCCATGATTTTCTTGTCTGCAACAGCTTCGCCAACACCCATGTTCAGGGTGATTTTCTCAATCCGAGGGACTTGCATGACACTGGTATAACCGAACTTTTTAGCAAGTTCAGCGACAACAGTCTCTTGGTATTTATCATGCAGTTTCGCCATCGTTTACTCCAATTACTTAACGAGTTCACTGTTCGATTTGAAGAAACGAACTTTTTTGCCGTCTTCAAAGCGGAAACCAACGCGATCAGCTTTGCCAGTGGCAGAGTTGAAAATCGCTACATTTGATGCTTGTATCGGTGCTTCTTTCTCAACAATACCGCCAGCTACGCCCAATTGTGGGTTTGGCTTTTGGTGTTTTTTGACAAGATTGATGCCTTCAACAATCAATTTACCAGTAGGAAGGACTTGAGAAACTTTTGCACGTTTACCCTTGTCTTTACCTGCTAATACAATCACTTCGTCTTCACGACGTATTTTAGCTGCCATTTTGAAGCTCCTTACAGTACTTCTGGTGCCAGCGAGACAATTTTCATAAATTGCTCATTACGCAATTCACGTGTCACTGGTCCAAAGATACGAGTACCAATCGGCTGCAGGTTGTTGTTCAAAAGAACAGCTGCATTCCGATCGAAGCGAATGACAGAACCGTCTGGACGACGTACGCCTTTCTTAGTACGGACTACCACCGCGTTATACACATCGCCTTTCTTCGCTTTAGCGCGAGGAATCGCTTCTTTAACAGAAACTTTGATGATGTCGCCGATACCGGCATAACGACGATGAGAGCCACCCAAGACCTTAATACACTGAACTCTGCGTGCGCCGCTGTTACAAGCAACGTCAAGAGTCGATTGCATTTGGATCATTTTAAGTGCTCCGCTATCGTTACTACACAATTCCCACTATGGGACAATAAAAACACTCATTTTTGCTATTAATTTAGTCAAAAATGGCGCGCAAATATAACACCATAAAAGTGGAATGTATAGTATTAAAAAACAAACGGCCCCACATTCTGGAGCCGTTTACCTAAATACCTAATTAACTTAGGCCTTTGATACTACTTCAACCAGGGTCCAAGACTTAGTCTTAGACAAAGGACGACATTCGCGAATCGCTACTAAATCGCCTTCATTGCACTGATTCGTTTCGTCATGTGCATGGATCTTTGTCGTACGCTTAATGTATTTCCCATAAATTGGGTGTTTCACTTGGCGTTCGATAGCAACAGTAATGGACTTGTCCATTTTGTTGCTAGTTACACGACCCTGCAAAGTACGGATTTTATCAGACATTATGCACCCGCCTTAGAAGTAATAATGGTCTTAACGCGCGCAATGTTACGGCGCACCAATTTCAGTTGATTAGTCTGAGTCAACTGACCAGTGGCGTGTTGCATACGCAGGTTGAACTGCTCACGCAGCAGACCAAGTAGTTCAGCGTTCAGTTCTTCAACGCTCTTTTCTCTCAGTTCGCTCGCTTTCATTACATCACCGTCTTAGTTACGAAGGTAGTCTTAATTGGAAGCTTGGCAGCAGCCAAAGCAAACGCTTCACGAGCGATCACTTCAGAAACACCATTCATCTCATAAAGAACCTTACCAGGTTGAATCTGACATACCCAGTATTCAACGTTACCTTTACCTTTACCCATACGCACTTCAAGAGGCTTAGAGGTAATCGGCTTGTCCGGGAAAACTCGAATCCAAATTTGTCCCTGACGCTTAATGTGACGTGTCATGGCACGACGTGCAGATTCGATCTGACGTGCAGTTAAACGGCCACGACCGACTGCTTTCAGACCAAAAGTACCAAAGCTAACTTCGGTACCGTTCGCTAGACCGCGGTTGCGGCCTTTGAACATCTTGCGAAACTTCATACGTTTAGGTTGCAGCATTGCCGGCTCTCCTATTTACCACGAGGCTTGCGCTTAGGTTGCTGCTGCTTCGGCTCTTCAATCTGTGGCAGCATTCCGTCTAGAACTTCACCTTTGAAGATCCAAACTTTAACGCCAATCACACCGTATTGGGTGTGACTTTCAGATGTAGAATAGTCGATATCAGCACGCAAAGTATGTAAAGGTACACGACCTTCACGATACCACTCATCGCGCGCAATCTCAGCTCCGCCTAAACGGCCACTAACTTGTACTTTGATACCTTGAGCACCAATACGCATTGCGTTTTGAACTGCGCGCTTCATAGCACGACGGAACATTACGCGACGCTCTAATTGCTGTGCAATTGAGTCAGCAACTAACTTGGCATCTAGCTCAGGTTTACGGATCTCAGCGATGTTAATTTGAGCAGGAGTGCCAGCAAGTTTTGACACTGCAGCACGCAATACTTCAACGTCTTCACCTTTCTTACCGATCACAACACCTGGACGGGCAGTGTGAATGGTAACGCGGATGCTTTTCGCTGGACGCTCGATAACAATCTTAGATACTGAAGCAGCTTGTAATTTCTCTACAAGAAACTTACGCACTTCCCAGTCGCTGTTCAGGTTACTTGCGTAATCTGATTTATCTGCGTACCAGGTAGAGATCCAAGGCTTGGTGATACCCAGACGGATACCATTAGGATGTACTTTCTGTCCCATTGCTCTCTCCTAGCGATCTGATACAACCACAGTAATGTGGCTGGTACGCTTCATGATACGATCAGCGCGGCCTTTAGCACGTGGCATGATACGCTTCATAGTTGGGCCTTCATCTACGAAGACGGCTCCTACTTTAAGCTCATCAATATCCGCGCCTTCGTTGTGTTCGGCGTTTGCGATAGCTGAGTCAAGTACTTTTTTAACCAGTACGGCGGCTTTCTTGGGGCTGAAAGTCAAAATTTCGAGGGCCTTAGCAACAGGCAATCCACGAATTTGATCAGCAACCAGACGGGCCTTCTGCGCAGACGTACGGGCAAAACGATGTTTAGCTAAAACTTCCATCTTATTCCTCCCGTATTAACGCTTCTTCGCTTTCTTATCTGCAGCATGGCCGCGATAAGTGCGAGTTGGTGAAAATTCACCAAGTTTGTGGCCGATCATTTCGTCAGTTACGAACACAGGAACGTGCTGACGACCATTATGGACAGCGATGGTCAAACCAATCATATTTGGAATGATCATAGAGCGACGTGACCAAGTCTTAATAGGCTTTTTGTCACCGGCTTCCATCGCTTTCTCTACCTTCTTCAGCAAGTGCAGGTCAATGAAGGGACCTTTCTTGAGAGAACGTGGCATGGCGAATCCTCTTACTATTTATTACGACGACGTACGATGTACTTGTCAGTGCGCTTGTTACTACGAGTTTTATAACCCTTAGTTGGCACACCCCATGGAGTCACTGGGTGACGACCACCAGAAGTACGGCCTTCACCACCACCGTGTGGATGGTCTACTGGGTTCATTGCAACACCACGCACTGTAGGACGTATGCCTCTCCAGCGCTTAGCACCTGCTTTACCTAACTGGCGTAGCATGTGTTCGGCATTACCAACTTCACCAAATGTCGCGCGGCAATCAACTGGCACTTTACGCATTTCGCCAGAGCGAAGACGTAGAGTGGCATATGCGCCATCACGAGCAACAACTTGTACATAAGCACCTGCAGAACGAGCGATCTGAGCACCTTTACCAGGCTTCATTTCAACTGCGTGAACTACAGAACCTACTGGGATGTTGCGCAGTGGCATAGCGTTACCGGTTTTGATCTCGGCAGCAACACCAGACTGGATCTTATCGCCAGCTTGCATGCCTTTGGCAGCAAGAATATAACGACGCTCACCATCCGCATACAATACTAACGCGATGTTAGCAGTACGGTTTGGATCGTATTCCAGACGCTCAATCTTCGCAGGTATACCATCTTTATCGCGTTTGAAATCGATTAGACGATAATGCTGCTTATGACCACCACCTACGTGACGGACAGTGATACGGCCAGTATTGTTACGGCCACCACTTTTAGATTTTTTCGCCAACAAGCCAGCAAAAGGTTTACCCTTGTGCAGGTCAGTGTTCACCACTTTAACTACGTGGCGACGACCTGGAGAGGTTGGCTTACACTTAATAACTGCCATGATAATTCTCCTTTGCTTACTCAGCGCCGCCGACGAAATCGATGTCAGCACCAGCAGCTAGAGTCACATAGGCTTTTTTCCAATCGCTACGACGACCAGTACGGCCACCAGTGCGTTTAGTTTTGCCTTTGCTCACTAAAGTGCGAACTGAATCAACTTCAACTTCAAATAGCTTAGCAACAGCAGCTTTAATTTCAGCTTTAGTTGCATCGATAGCTACGCGGAAAACAACAGTGTTGTGCTTCTCAGCGTTCACAGTGCTCTTTTCAGAGATATGTGGAGCGAGAATAACTTTTAGCAAACGTTCTTCGCGGATCATCATGCTAGCATCTCCTCGATTTGCTTCACTGCGTCAGCAGTCACAAGCACAGTGTTGAAGGCGATCAGACTCACTGGGTCTAGACCCGCTACATCACGAACGTCAACCTTGTACAGGTTACGAGCTGCTAAGAATAAGTTCTCATCAACTTCTGCAGTCACAATCAGAACGTCTTCAAGGTTCATTGCTTTCAATTTAGCTTTCAGCTCTTTAGTTTTAGGAGCTTCAACACCGAAAGATTCAACAATAACCAAACGCTCTTGACGTACCAATTCAGACAGAATGCTTCTCAGCGCGCCGCGGTACATCTTTTTGTTAACTTTTTGGCTGTGATCTTGGGTTTTAGCAGCGAATGTTACACCACCGCCACGCCAGATTGGGCCTTTAACAGAACCAGCACGAGCACGGCCAGTTCCTTTTTGGCGCCAAGGCTTTTTGCCTGAGCCAGTTACTTCCGCACGAGTCTTTTGAGCACGAGTGCCCTGACGCGCGTTTGCAGCGTATGCTACAACTACCTGATGAACCAGTGCCTCGTTAAAGTCACGGCCGAAGGTAGTTTCGGAAACTTCAAGAGCGCTTTGCGCGTCTTTCAATACCAATTCCATTACTATCTCCTCAGACCTTAAGCTTTAACGGCAGGCTTGATAATCAAGTCGCCATTGGTAGCGCCAGGAACAGCGCCACGGACTAGTAGCAGGTTACGCTCAACATCTACACGAACAACAACTAGATTTTGAGTAGTAACACGCTCGGCACCCATATGGCCTGACATTTTTTTGCCTTTGAATACGCGACCAGGCGTTTGGTTCTGACCGATAGAACCATTCGAGCGGTGCGACAAAGAGTTACCGTGAGTCATATCTTGAGTACGGAAGTTCCAACGCTTAACGCCGCCTTGGAAGCCTTTACCTTTTGATTGACCAGTAACATCAACTTTCGCTACGTCTGCGAAAATATCAACATTTAGCTCAGCACCAACTTCAATGCCCTCGCCTTCACCGTCTACCAAACGCATTTCCCACAAACCACGACCGGCTTCAACGCCGCTCTTGGCAAAGTGACCTGCTTCTGGTTTAGTGATGCGATTGGCTTTTTTGGTGCCAGTTGTAACTTGAAGTGCACGGTAGCCGTCAGTTTCTAAAGTTTTCACTTGAGTAACACGGTTGCCTGCAACTTCAATTACAGTAACTGGTATTGAAACACCATCTTCAGTGAAGATGCGAGTCATACCAACTTTACGACCAATAAGACCGATAGCCATCTCTCAAACCTCTTCTTACTAGGATCTCAATTAACCCAAGCTAATCTGTACGTCGACACCAGCCGCAAGATCTAAACGCATTAACGCGTCAACAGTCTTTTCAGTTGGCTCTACGATGTCAACCAGGCGCTTGTGTGTACGTAATTCGTACTGGTCACGAGCATCTTTATTAACGTGCGGAGAGATCAAAATGGTATAACGCTCTTTGCGAGTAGGTAGTGGAATTGGACCACGAACCTGCGCGCCTGTACGCTTAGCAGTTTCAACGATTTCCGCTGTAGACTGATCAATTAAGCGATGATCAAATCCCTTTAAGCGGATACGGATTCTTTGGTTCTGCATTGACCAGAGCTCCTAAAATGGACAT
Source organism: Shewanella sp. SW24 (assembly GCF_025653395.1). Taxonomy (NCBI): domain Bacteria; kingdom Pseudomonadati; phylum Pseudomonadota; class Gammaproteobacteria; order Alteromonadales; family Shewanellaceae; genus Shewanella; species Shewanella sp. SW24. The sequence goes on along the minus strand of NZ_JAKKSH010000044.1, from coordinate 565 downwards.
ATAAAAAATCACCCTCTAGCTTCTTCAATATAGAAAAGCAGAGCGAGATGATTTAACCGTTCGACTCCCAATCGGAGCCGCTATGATAATGATTAACTTCAGCGACTAATCATTTAATTCGTCAACCTAAGTCGACGAGGGGGCCATTATACCTATCTAAATTCGGATATCAAGCCCGCTGTGTAAATAGTCATCAAATAACTATTTAACTTCAGAGTGGCGAGCATTTTACACAAATTTGTGAATAAAACCAGCCCTCAAATAAAAAAGGAAGCCGAAGCTTCCTTTTCAAACTGATTTCTATCGCAATTAAGCAATGATTTTAGCTACTACACCAGCACCAACTGTACGACCACCTTCACGGATTGCGAAGCGTAAACCTTCGTCCATCGCGATTGGGCAAATCAGAGTCACTACCATTTTGATGTTGTCGCCAGGCATTACCATCTCTACGCCTTCTGGCAGTTCGATAGTACCGGTTACGTCAGTTGTACGGAAGTAGAACTGTGGACGGTAGCCTTTGAAGAATGGAGTGTGACGTCCGCCTTCTTCTTTTGACAGAACA
>NZ_JAKKSH010000043.1:0-25759 GCF_025653395.1 Shewanella sp. SW24 | reverse complement strand
TTGGTGTGCCACCCTGGCGTTCTAGTTTTAACTGTCTCACCCATTTATCCATAGTGGACTTACCAACGTTCATCGCCTTTGCAGCTTCGATGATGCTATGGTTTTTATCGAGGACTAATTGGGCTGCTTCAAGTTTGAATTCAGCACTAAATGTTTTTCTGGTTGTCGATCTCATGTGTTCACCTAAAGTCATCTACGAGGTAATAATATCACCTCTATTTAGGTGGCCAAAATTAGTGTGCCACTACAAAACGCATGGCTGACGAATACCAGGCATCTGCAACATTCAAAGAACTAGCACCTCGCTCGCAAAGGGATAGAGAACGAGAGCTAGCGATGTTTAATAAAGTCTTTGGCGAAATGGAACCAGACACAATTAAGCCACACCACATTCGTCGATACATGGATATTAGAGGGAACACAAGTCGTACTCAGGCAAATCACGAATTATCAGCATGTAGTGTTGTCTTCGGCTGGGGATACGAGCGTGGTCATTGCAAAGAAAACCCTGCTAAAGGCGTTAAGAAATTCAAGAATAAATCACGTGATCGGTACATCACTGACTATGAGTTTAACGCACTGCTTGAGTGCTGCGAACAGCGCCTAAAAATTGCTTGTGAGATCAGTTATCTATGTGCAGCGCGACAAGCCGATGTGCTATCACTAAAGTGGTCACAAGTGATGGATGAAGGGATTTTTATTCAGCAGGGTAAAACTGGCAAGAAACAGATCAAGGCTTGGTCGCCACGCTTGCATGAACTCATTAATGAAGCGAAAACATTACGCAAAGGTATTGCCAGCGTCTTTGTAATCAACAAAACAGGTGGAGGCAGGTTAACAGCAGATGGTCTGCGCAGCAGTTGGCGCAGAGCGATAGACAAACTAGCATTACAATATCCAGACATTGAACGAACGTTCACATTTCACGACATCAAAGCGAAAGGCATCTCTGACTTTGAGGGAAACATTCACGACAAGCAGCAATTTAGTGGGCATAAAACCGTTGGCCAAGTGAACGTTTATGACCGCAGAACTGAGATAGTGCCAACTATCGGCAGTATTAAGAAGTGAATCGTTATTCAAAAAGCTGATTAGACATTTCTAACAACTTTTCTAACAAAATAAAACGGCTCGCATATTTCTATGCAAGCCGTTGTTTTATTTGGCAGGGGTGGCAGGACTCGAACCCGCAACCATCGGTTTTGGAGACCGCTGTTCTACCAATTGGAACTACACCCCTGTTGACGTGGGGCATTATGCTAAAAGCACTTCCAAAGGTAAAGTACTTTTTATGGCAAAACTCATTAACTGAAGGTTTTTCAAACAAGTTAGGCTATTGCTGTTGATTTAACTGCCACTGAGATTAAAAAGCCATCGCATATTAGCTTAATGACGTAGTAGATACTTAGTTTAGAGCCCATAGGTTAATAGTAACTCGACTAAATGATCCCACAACAAATCAGTTTGATGACGTCGAATAAGTGTGCCGTTTCGGCCATTTTGAGGTTCTTAAGGGTTAAAGACGCGCATTTATCGAAAAAAGATCTGAGTTCGATTTATAAAATCGGCGTTTTATAGTATAAGCATCGTCAATTTCATACACAGCTCGACGGAACCACTCATGTCTGACAAATTTTTCTTCAAGGGTCGTAAAACCCCTAAGCCGAAGCACGAAAGCTATGGCTACAACACTAAGCGTGCCGCTAAACCGGGTACAGAAGCATTACCATTACAATTAATTGTTGCCGACGAAGCGCGTAAACTCGAAGTTGCCGCGATAGTTGCCGAACACCAACTGCTCGCCAATATCGAAGTCAATGCCGACGTCGCTGAAGATATTGTTGAATTAGAAGGTTTATTAAATAAGCCTAAGACCACGACTTTCGAGAAAAAACCGAATCGTAACGAGCCTTGCGTTTGTGGTAGCGGTCAAAAATTCAAGAAGTGCTGCGGCAAGTAAGCGCTTTCATCAGCGTGATATAGATAGGGACTTTTGCTGTAACGCTTTTGTGCGTCGGGAATCGCCCCTTTTCTCCCCTCTTTTTAATTTCTCTCCCCAAAGCCAATTAATCTTCCAACTTTGAGATAAAAATCCGCTGCAAATCGTTATTCCATAGCTGAATAATTTTGCGGGTCTTTTCTTTATTCCAAAAACATTTACCAAATAAAATCAAACCCGCACCTTCAAAGCAGCGTTTATCTTCTATTTCAAATTGCGCTAATAATGGTTGCTTTATCCCATCGATAGGAATGCCGATATCTTTGCTGTCGGCAGGATTAAGCCAACTCATCGTCGGGTCAGTGTGGGATATCGTGCCCCAATACATGTGGGGTTTATTGTCGCTTGGGTCCGCATCGGCAAAATTGACAAACAGGTTCTTCGCCCGCCAACGGTATTTTCGCTCAGCGTCTGTGTATACCCAGAGATCCGATTTTGCTAAATCTGTACCGCGCAATAAACTGTGGAGTAACTTTTCGAGCCCTTGGCTAGGCACTCGTTTTTCAGTGGTATGTTCAGCGGTGTTAACTTGGTAGCCTGTTTTCGACTCTTGTATTCGATCATCCACTGACGATGCAACAGACGCTTTCGATGGCTCAGGCATAGAGGACAATTTAGGCGTTGGCTCAGTCTTGCTGGTTAATACCTCTGCAGTCGAAACTTTGTTTGCAGGTGAATGGCGACGAGGTTTACGGCTAAAGTCGATCATTAAGGCATCGGCGTCCACCAGCTGTTGCTGCACTTCAATGGCATCTTGCTCCTCACGGGACTTTTGTGCCGAAGGTTTAAATTCAATACAATCGGCTTGGTGATATCGCGAGCCAAAACAAGCGGCTTTACCGTCTTTTGAGGCTTTACGGAAATATGCTTTACCACCGCAGGCGGGGCAAATTAACCATTGCCGCAAACGCTCGATATCCTCATCGGGTAATTGTTGAAACTTAAAAACACTATAAGTCGTTCTCGCAATTAAATGATCCTCTGTTTCGAGTTCACAAATAGCATCTAACATAGTGTTGTCCTTTATTTTCGACTGCTGGCAATACCGCTATCTATGCCCAAGCATTAATCCCAAAAGTGATAACACTTAACAGAAGCAAGATGCCAAGTACGCGATAAATCAAACCTAAAGTACTGGTGCCTTGCGAGCTCACATCCGAATGTAATGGCATGATTTTAACTTTTGCAGCATCTTGGGTTTTGTGTTTCATTCTGCATCCTTAAAATATTTCGCCAAGGGCACTATCAAACTTGAAGGAATGAATAATGCGGCTTTTGCGGCACTCGATGCATGATAAAAGGGTGTCAGTTGAGTGATTAACGCGTTGAAGCATTTGAGTGCGGCCAAGGCATCGGCTGCGGCATAATGAATTTGCGCACTGGATAAAGGCACGAGCTGCCAATTCGATAAGGTGACTTTTTTAGGTTTGTCGATACGTACACCCAAAAGCGCCGCAACTAATTGGCGCGTCCCCATTTCCTTCTCCGCTCCAAGTTGAGCCAGTGCCCAATTTAAATCTAATGTTGAGGCGACATTAATGCCCCATTGCCGCCTGAGAGCGTGTGCATCACTGCGTAAACCAACCCCGACTTTGAGTATGGTTTCATCTTCTAATAAGGCTTTTAACTGGGTGAATTGCTCACCCAAAATGGCATGCTGAAATAAATAACAGGTATCCACTGTCGCGATTTGAATAAGACTCAAGGGATGTTGCACGCCGCGCTCAAAGCTTGCACGGGTTTCAGTATCAAAACCTAAGACTTGCTCAGCCTGTAATAGTGCTAATACTGTATTAAACTCCGACGGATCAACTACCTCGATGCGGACATGTTGAAATTCAAAAGCTGCTAACGCTGCAAGTTCAATATCATCAATACGTGTAGTCAAAGCGATACGTTGCTGCAGCCACAAATATGCCCACTGACGCTGCGCTTGAAGTTGAGTTTTAGCTTTAATCGCATTTTCAGCCTCGGCCGATACCTGCTCACTTTTCAGCGGCTCGGTCAAGGCATTGAGGTTATCAAGATAAGCCGTGCCAGCAGCATCCATTGCCGCCATTAACCCATCGGCATCTTTGCCAAACTCTTTACGTAACCAAGCCAGCTTACTCGGGGAGACACAGTACTTCATTAACTTCATCGTGCTCATCCTTGATGGTTGATGCGCGCAGCTCGTTAACTACGCAATTTCTGTATTCCTGTCATCGCAATAAGTGCAACAGCGCCAGCAACGACACCAAATAAGCCATTAAGAATACTTGGCGTCAGCACAGCAAACACAGGTCCAACAACACCAATGGCAGCAACCGCTTGTTCAGCATGGTGGATTTGCTCGCCGACTAGGTGTAGGCCATGAGTTAAAATCCCACCGCCCACCATAAACATGGCTGCCGTGCCAATAATCGTTAAACTTTTCATTAATACGGGAGCTGTGCTCAATAAACCAAAACCTAATTTACGGTTCATTTGAGTTAATACAGAGGCGCCTTCACGTTGGCTCAAGTACAAACCCGCATCATCCATTTTCACAATTGCCGCCACTAAGCCATACACGCCTATGGTCATGACTATCCCAATGACAGCTAACGTAAAAAACTGTGTCGATAGGGATTTGTCCGCCACGATACCAAGGGTAATGGCAATAATTTCCGCCGATAACACAAAGTCGGTACGAATCGCCCCTTTGACTTTTTCGGCCTCGTAGGCGGCGAAATCTTTAATCTCAGGTAACTCATTCTCTACTTGGGTTTCGTGTTGTTGCTGGCCTTTTCTATGGCTATAACTGTGATGCAGTTTTTCAAACCCTTCGTAACATAAAAACAGTCCACCAAACATTAATAAAGGGGTGACAGCCCAGGGAATAAAAGCACTGATAAGCATTGCTGCTGGTACTAAAATCAACTTATTACGGAATGATCCCTTGGCCACCGCCCACACTACAGGTAATTCACGATCGGCGCTTACGCCCGTCACTTGCTGGGCATTGAGGGCTAAATCATCCCCCAATACACCCGCGGTTTTCTTTGCCGCCACTTTACTCATTACCGCTACGTCATCCAAAATCGATGCGATATCGTCGAGTAAGGTTAATAAACTCGCGCCTGCCATGCTAAATCCCTCTACAAATCATCTATAAACCATTCTGCTTTTGCCATAGTAGCTTAGTTAGATTAGTGGCGTATAGCGAAATGCTTTCCAACTTAACTGCTTAAGTTACTTACGTTATTGGGACTGCTTGCTAATGTGAAAATGCCAGCAATCTAGATCACACCCACGGTGGAATTGCGCCACATTATTTATCGGAAAAGAGTATACTAAGCCCAGAATTTTTTACTCATTTGCCGTTACAGGATGTCAACATGACTCAAGATGAAATGAAAAAAGCTGCCGGTTGGGCCGCACTTAAGTACGTTGAAAAAGACAGCATTGTTGGTGTTGGTACGGGTTCGACTGTGAATCACTTTATCGATGCACTGGCGACCATGAAAGCCGATATCGAAGGCGCAGTCTCTAGCTCTGAGGCATCAACTCAGAAAATGAAAGCGCTGGGTATTCCCGTTTATGACTTAAACAGTGTCGATCGTTTATCTGTCTATGTGGACGGAGCCGATGAAATCAACGACCGTATGGATATGATCAAAGGCGGCGGCGCGGCATTAACTCGCGAGAAAATTGTCGCGGCGGTGGCTGAAAAGTTTATCTGTATCGTGGATAACACTAAGCAAGTCGACATACTAGGCGAATTTCCACTACCCGTAGAAGTCATTCCGATGGCACGCTCTTATGTGGCGCGTCAACTCGTTAAACTTGGCGGCGATCCAGTGTACCGTGAAGGCGTTGTGACCGATAACGGCAACGTGATCCTCGATGTGTACAATCTTAAGATCCTTAATCCAAAAGAATTAGAAAGTCAGATCAATGAGATAGTCGGTGTAGTGACTAACGGTCTGTTTGCCAAACGCGGTGCGGATGTGTTACTCGTTGGCACCCCTGATGGCGTAAAAACCTTTACTGCCAAATAAGTTAAGCGTTTAAAGAATCCATCGCAGTCACAAGGCTGCTGATTGTAAAAATACGCTGTAAAAATGCCAGCCACTTTTTCAAAGGGCTGGCATTTTTTATGGTTCTTTTTATAGCTCTTTTTTATAGTTCAATGTTATCTGACTCAGCAGCCCATCGCAGACAGCTTATATCAAACGCTGGCTTACCAAGCTCTAGCAACTAGACCTTTTAAGTAGAATCCTTCTGGGAAGGCGCTACCGATAGGGTGATCGCTCGCTTGGCTTAAGCGTTCAATAAACTGGATTTCACGTTTCGCATCGAGCGCGGCATCGGCTACGATTTTTTGGAACAGATCCGCAGGCATTAATCCTGAGCAAGAGAAGGTCAATAACACGCCGCCCGGATTCAATAACTGCAATGCAATCATGTTGATGTCTTTATAACCACGGCAAGCCCCGTTTAACTGTGCCTTGTTATCGGCAAACTTAGGCGGGTCGAGCACAATCACATCAAAGGTTTTGCCTTCATCACGGTACTGGCGCAACAACTTGAACACATCGGCTTCGTTGTAATGCACATTGTCATCACTCAAACCGTTCACTTGCATATTGAGGCGCGCTGTCGCCAAGGCTAGAGAAGACACATCGACGTTTTCAATACTGGCAGCACCTGCTTTCGCAGCGTACAGACCAAAAGTCCCTGTGTAGCAAAAACAGTTCAATACCGATTTATCTTTGACAAAACGGGCGGCAATGGCGCGGTTATCACGTTGATCGAGATAGAAACCTGTCTTATGGCCTTTAATCACATCGACGGCGATCTTGATGCCGTTTTCTTCGATAATCACTGGCATTTCTGGCAGAGTGCCGTGCAGTAAACCCGTAACAGGCAGCAGGCCTTCTTTCTTACGGGAATCCACATCGGAACGCTCATAGATAGCACAATCTGGATATTGCTCAGCCAATAGCTCGACTAAGGTATCGCGCCATAAATCAGCACCTGTGCTCAGTAACTGGCACACCAACACATTGGCATATCTGTCGATGGTGATCCCAGGTAAACCATCGGACTCAGCAGCCACTAAACGGTAACCCGTTAAGCCTTGCTCGCGGATTAAATCGTTACGGCCGATTTGCGCCCGCTGTAAACGTCTAGCAAAAAACGCGCGATCAATTTCCTCTTCGCGATCGAAAGTCCAAATCCGCACTTGAATTTGCGACTCAGGCGACCAAGCACCACGACCTAACCAATGACCATCATGCGCGACCACATCGACTGTCTCACCCGCTTCAGGTTTTCCCTTAATGTTATGAATAGCATTGGAAAATACCCAAGGATGGCGACGCTCGAGTGACTTCTCGCGGCCGGGTTTAAGTTTGATTCTGATAGCCATAGTTGCCTTTAAAAATAGGGCCGCCACTAAAAAAGGGCTGCTGTCTAAAAATGGGAAACGGATGATATACCCAATGCCACCTAAGTGCGAGTACCGAACACGCCGCAGCGCTTATTTACCATCATCCACGGGTGGCCGATCATACCTTATTTTAACGGTTAATTCTGAATGATCTTCATGCGAAATGATGTTGGAATGGTTAATGAAACAACGCTAACAAAACCGTAAAGACAACTGACATGATTTGAAATAAGACGAATTAATCAGTGAACACGAGAACTTAGCTACGTAGCGCTAACTCAACAATGACGGGCGCATGGTCAGTACTGTAGGCGTCGCGTTCATATTCAGGTCTAACTAAGTGTCTATCGCAGGTCTGATAATCCACCACTTGCGCTAAACTGCGGCCATGGCTCGCATCAAACTCACTCGAAAGCAAAATATAATCCAGCACTGAACCTTTAGGGCCATAGTAATGGGTCGCCGCTCGGTGTTCCCTATGGTAAGCGGTATTGCCAGTCAAACTGTCCCTCAAGTTCGCTTCAATAAATAACTCATAGGCATCCTTAAGTTGATACTGAGCAAACACCGCCGCTAACGCCGCATCCGATAAATGCCCAAGGCCCGCGGCTTTAATGTCATTACTGTGGATACTCTCGCCCTGTATCATTAACGCATCTAAGGCGCCCATCGACAGACTGTCATTAAAGTCCCCCATCACGATAACGGGATGTTTAGATTCTTGCCTGCGTACCAATATGCCATTGAATAATAATGCTGCTTCTGCGCCGCGCTGCATGGTAGATGCCCAGCGGCCTAAGGCTTGCTCTGTGAGTAATTGGGTTTCTGAATGCAGTTTCATGCTCGCTGCGGGCGCTAAATTATCTAAACTAAGTGGCTGATGTCCGAGAGGTTGATGTTCAAATAGCTTAGGTTCAAGTGCTAATCCGGCGCGTTTTGACTTAAAGTGCACCACATAATAGTCACACTTGCCGATGTGTGGCACTTCAACGGTTGCGCGCAGCACCTTACGGCTAAAGGCAAATTCACTCGATAATCCCATGGCTGCCACTAAACGCGCATCAGGTTCGACACTGCTGATTTCCACTATGGGATACCGGGAGGCAAGCGCGACCACAGGGCTACGATAAATGTAATCACTGATAAGAGTTGGCTCATCAACGATCGCAAAATACCCTAGACCTTGCCCACTGGCGATTCGTTTGAGCGGTTCAGGGCTAAACACTTCTTGAAATCCCACAATATCGGGCTGGCGATGTGCGAGAAACTTACTCAACCACTGACACTTTTTCTGCCATTGCCCATGGCTATAGATATTTTCAAAATCATAGTAAGCCAAAGGCGGCTCAATAAAGTTAAACAGATTGATACTGGCGATCTTGATATTCGCGGTGCACTTATGATCGATAGGTGCAGCTATTGATTCCAACTCATCGATATTGTGTGCCACAGCTTAATCCCCCAAATCTGAATACAGCAAACTATCTTAATCTGAGTGAGCACAATGACTCACCGCAGGCACGACAAGGGTATACCCGAAGTGCACTAATGCCAAATCCCCCATTATGGATAAAGTGTTAACTCATCTCTGGCGACTCAAATACAGCTTACTGAGATAAGTCATACCGTTAAAAACCACAATTCAATATCAGAGTTAAATCCGACAACAAAAATCAACCGCTACCAGCCAAAAAACAAACAATCAAACAACAATGATTAGCACGCAAAACCACCAACACTCCCAACAAAATCACGCAAGCCCAAGAATAATCATAAAATTGACTTTTCCTTAAAGTATAAATTCAAACAAAAACATATGTAATAACATGTGCGGTTGACTTTACATTTCAGTCCCTTAGAATGTGGCGACTTTAATCATTGCGGAGACCCACTGTGGGCACACACATAAGCGACAGTAGATGCCCTGTCCAAAAGACAGGATTTAACGCCTAGCACTAGCCCGCAATATTTGCTGCTACCTGCTAAGCAGGGTAGTAGTGTGAACCATTCTTCACTCCGCCTCCCCCAAAATATCAATCACAGACAATAAGCCTGAGCCTATGGCTGCGCTTTAGCAATTCCAGCATTTTGCTGGGGTTCAGTTATGTGTATTTATTGCATCTCAAAGCAAGTTTTTTGCCTCAGTGGACTTCGTTTTCCCTATGGATTTACATCTATAGGTTTACATCTGAGGAGCCTAAATATGGCTTACATAAACAACACATCAATTTTGCGATCTTTATCCTGCGCAAGTATCAGCTTGTACTACAGCATGAGTGCAGCGGCATCCCATCTCGAAGTGGATGATCCCGCCCTCGCGGATCGCTGTGAATTAGAAATGGGCTGGCAACAACCTAGGTCGGATCATGCTCGCCCACAATTAAACGCGGCCACGACTTGCAGCCGCAATCAATGGGAATGGCATTTAGGATTAGCGTCCAATGCCAATGACGATATTCGTGAGGAGCAAGCTGAAGTCGGCATTAAGCTACCGCTCAACGTAAACTCCCACTCAGATCCAGAGCAGCAACAGGATGATTGGCACAGCGCACTGGTAATCAACTTGCAGAAAAACCTCGATGCCAGTAACGAATTAGCCACCGAAGTCTTCGGCATTTTTGGCAAAACCTTAGGCGATTCTGATGTCAGTCTCTATGCCAATGTAGGTTTTACCCATGAATTTAATCAATCAACCCAATTACTTGTGGGTATCGCGGCAGCGTATGAACTCAGTAGTCACCATCGCGTGATAGCCGAGATTTATCAAAAAGAATTGAGCGAGACTACCTATCAGTTCGCTTATCAACACTCGCCGCAACAACAGCTACAGCTGGAATTGAGCTTAGGCAATGCCCTTCGTGGCAACACGCTGCAACTTGGCGCAGACATCACCTTTTACTTTGGTCACTAGATCGTTGAGAGAATGAACTATGAACATGAATAACAGCACAAACAACACTAAAAAAATCATCCATAACCTGCAAATGATTATCGAGCAACGCAGTGCCAGCGCCATGGCTGAATTAGCCGAAAAACGCCACCCTGCCGATATTGCAGCCGTATTTAACGTCTTTAATCAAGCTCAACAAGTCTTATTATTGCAACTGGCCTCACCTAAGGTTTGCGCCAATTTGTTTCGCTACCTGACCGATGAATTGCAAGCCAGCTTAGTACAGCAATTAGATAAAACCACGCTATCTGCGCTACTGGTTCACATGGCTGCAGATGAACGTGCCGACCTCTATAATCTGCTCGATGAAACCCAGCAAGCGGCGATTTTACCTGCGCTAGCATTGGCCAAACGGGAAGATATGCGCACCCTCGCCGCCTATGATAAAGCTAAAGTCGGCGCGGTCATGACCTCGGATTACACATTACTGAATAGCCGCCATACTGCGGCAGAAGCAATTGATACTCTGCGTACTGAAGCTGCTGATAAAGAAACGATTTATCAAACCTATGTGGTGGATATGTTAGGCCGCTTAATAGGAACTGTATCTTTAAGGCAGTTATTACTGGCGCAGCCACACGAGCGAGTGGTCGACTTTATGAAACCCGATCCTGTCGCGCTCGATGCCAATGCCTTTCGCGAAGAAGCGGTGCAGATGATCGCCCATTACGACTTAATGGCGCTGCCAGTAGTCAATGGCAAAGGCCAGCTCGTCGGTATCGTCACCTATGATGATGCTATGGATATCGCCAGCTCACAGGCGGATCTTGAGTTCACAAAAACTGCGGCCATCGGCAATATTGACCATAACCTTAAAACTGCCAGCATAGGCTTACTTTACCGCAAGCGCGTAGTTTGGCTGGTAATCTTGGTTTTTGGTAATATTTTCTCGGGAGCGGGGATCGCCTTCTTCGAAGACACCATTGCCAGTTATGTCTCTTTAGTCTTCTTCCTACCTCTGCTGATCGATAGCGGCGGCAATGCGGGCTCACAATCGTCGACCTTAATGGTACGCGGCCTAGCCACAGGGGAAGTGGTTCTCAAGGATTGGTTATCTATGCTAGGGCGCGAGTTATTTGTCGCCGGATTATTAGGAGCCAGCATGGCAGCTGCAGTGTCCTTGCTAGGATTTTGGCGCGGCGGACCTGAAATCGCGCTGGTTGTGGCACTCACAATGCAAATTGTGGTGATTATTGGCAGCTTGATTGGTATGTCTCTGCCTTTCTTACTGAGCAAGTTAAAGATGGACCCTGCAGCCGCTAGTGCGCCACTCATCACCTCCATCGCCGACATCATAGGCGTGCTCGTGTATTTCAGCATAGCCACTGTGGTGCTCGACTTACCTATGCCATAAACCTAAGACCTCAAAGTGAACCAAGCTAAGTTAACCTTAGCGTGGTTCACTTATCATTCGATAGTGCTAACCCATTTATGACAAGGCATAAAAGCTTCAATAACCTTAAAAAAATTAAGAATAAAGCTTAAAGATCAGTTAATATTTCCATACCTGAATCGTTTTACTTTTTATTAACATTGCAGTATTTACCGCTGAGCCCAGTCACAGTAAGTCGATAAGCAATAGTGATAGTCCTAGCGACTTGAGAGGTTTTATATGTGGTTTAATTCCCAGCTCAAAGCTGAAAACCAGGCGCTTAAAGAGCGACTCATCCAACTAGAACGCCAACACCAAAATGAAATAGATGAACTGCGTGGCATGATCCGTGAAAATGAGACCATGCAGCAACAGTCGCGCCAAAATGCAGACCACTACACTGAAGTGATCGCCTGCCAAAACCAAGGCGGAGATATGCTTAATGCCGTGCGCGAAGGCTTAGCCAGCAGTGCCGAATTACTCTCTGCGGAAAAAGAATCACTGTCTGAACTCAATCAAGTTTTTGATCAAACCCGGGTGGCCATTGCCAATTTAGGCACTAGAGCGACTTATATTAATGATCAAGCATCGAACAGCATGAAAGCTGTCACAGAACTCGATGCTACGACCTCTTCAATCAATCAATTTGTCGCGGCAATTCAAGGAATTTCAGAACAAACAAACTTGCTGGCATTGAATGCCGCCATTGAAGCCGCCCGTGCAGGCGAAGCGGGACGAGGGTTTGCCGTGGTGGCCGATGAAGTGCGCCAACTTGCAAGCAAAGCCCATGAAGCCAGTAGCCATATTGAAAAGCTCGTGAAACAAATCGTCGCGCAAGCGGCTGAGATTAAAGAAATTGTTCATAATAATCAAAGTAGTGCAGTCGATGTAGCCACCTCATCAACCCAAATTGGCCAAGTCGTTGAAGATGTCCTGCAACGCTCAAAACAAATGCAGCACGTTATCCATAACGCAGCCACAGCGTCATTCTTGAATACCACTAAGCTCGACCACGCAGTCTGGAAAAGTAGCGTTTATCAATTAATTGAAAAACCACAGCATAACCACAATGTGAACTCACACACTGAGTGCCGCCTAGGGCAATGGTATTTCAAAGGATTTGGTGCCGAGAATTATCAGCATTTAAGTAACTTCAAAGCATTAGATGCACCACATAAAGCGGTACACGAGGCAGGAAAAGCGGCGCTCAATGCGAGACAAAAAGGTAATTTGCCTGAGATGGTCAAACAACTGCACTCAATGGAAGACGCCAGTATGCGTGTTGTACATTGCATTGATAACCTTATGCGAGATGTATATCGAGCGTGATATATAGGCACAGAAAGATAAGCTATCACCCATAAATAAGCCTACCTAAGAGCGCCATACAAGCGCTCTTTTTTTATCGTTCAAAACGGTATAGTAAATTTAATCTTAGAAAATGAACCCCTAGCTATACTTGATTTAAGCACAGCCTTCATCTTTAATCGTTTCAAGAGCAAGCAGTGAGACTCAATTATAACATTCTAATTTTTAGGGTTATTAATGAAATTAGTCACAAGTTTATTGTTATCACTCACCCTTAGCAGCGCAGTTTCTCTTCGCGCGCAGCCGCTCAACATCTATACCGAAGAATGGTCACCAATCAGCTTTTCTGTCGATGGCAAACCCGATGGTTTAGCTGTACAGGTAGTACAAGAAATTCAAAAGCGCATAAACAACCCAGATCCAATCAAGGTCGTACCTTGGGCTCGCGGCTGGAAAATGCTGACCGAGCAACCTAATACTGTGTTGTTTACTATGACGCGCACAGCAGAAAGGGAGCAAATGTTTACTATGATTGGGCCTGTTGCTGTCGGCACGACTAATTTTTATGCCTTAAAAAATAGCGGTATAAAAATAACCACTATAAATGATGCAAAGACGGCTAAGGCAATTGGTGTCTATCGTGCCTCGGTGGAAGAACGCCTATTGCTCGAACTGGGATTTACGAATGTTGCGGCCTCATCCGAGCCCTTATTGAGTGCCAAACAATTGATGAAGCAACGTGTCGATCTTTGGTGTAATGCCAATCTCACCGCGCCGAGTATTCTGTCGGATGCAGGCGCGAGCATTGATGATGTAGAGTCGCTCTTCACGATTAGTGCTAATCATCTTTACATTGCCTTCTCACAAGGCACGCCCAATGATGTGATCGAACAGTGGAAAAACAGCCTAGAAGCGATAAAAGCAGATGGCACCTTCGCAACGATTTACCGTACTTGGCTCCCCAACGATGCGCCGCCCATGCAAACCGAACGTATCGGGTTTAGCAACTAAACCCATTGCTCTAAATTCTAAGTGCTGAATGCTGAGAGCTAAACTCTATTGCTCTTTTAAAAGCGCTTAAAAAGGACACTCACAAACCCAGTCGATACGCTCACCCGTGATAGGATGATTAAACGCTAAGCGGGTCGCATGCAGCATTAATCTGCTGCTCGTCGTATTAGTGATATCAGCTTCATCTGCATCAGCCTTATCAGTCACGCCCTCACCCACGCCGCCGTAGAGATCGCACCCTAAAATTGAGTGACCCAATTGCTGACTGTGGATCCGCAGCTGATGAGTGCGACCAGAAACCGGAGTAAATTCGACCCGCGTGGCGAAAGGTTCGGTTAATCGTTCCAGCACCTGATATTCACTGATCGCAACTTTGCCTGTGCTATGGCAAATCTTCTGCAGTGGGAAATGGTCGCTATCTTTAGCGATCGGCAGATTAATCACCCCGCTGTCAGCGGCTAAATGCCCGTGCAGAAAGGCGGTATAACGCTTTTCAACCGTGCGCGCCTGAAACTGTTTTGTCAGCAAACCATTCACGCTTTTATTCAGCGCCACCAGCATGATACCGGAAGTGCCAAAATCGAGCCTGTGCAGCAAAGTGGCCGTCGGAAAATCCTGCACTAAACGATAATGCACCGAGTCGAGATTCAGCGGATTCTTTCCCGACAAACTCAATAATCCGCTCGGCTTATCAATCAGTAGAATATCGCTATCTTGATAGAGCACGCGTATTTGCCCGAGGCAAGGCGGCGCAATAAAAGTATCGACTTTGGCAAGGCTATTGGCTGGCGCAGGCATAGTTTTCTCAGGCAATCTAAGTAGAAGATAAAATGAACGAAGCGCTCAAAATTGACGAAATAATAAGGCCGCATAACCTAAATTATGCGGCCCTCTAATTAACAACATTAACGCTATAGCTTATTTAGCCAGTACGCGCAGATGCAGTTCTTGTACTGACGTCACGTTAGTACGGTCATCGGCGGCATGGGCCATACAAGTGGCGAATGCAGCATTCATGGTCGTCGTGTAGTTAACTTTGTAACGCAGTGCACCGCGGCGCAATTGACGAGAATCTTCAATCGCTTGGCGACCTTCGGTAGTGTTCACGATATAAGTGTATTCACCATTCTTGATGCGATCGAGAATGTGTGGACGCCCTTCGTGCACCTTGTTCACTAAACGTGGGTTGATACCCGCTTCGCCTAGGATAACCGCAGTACCATGAGTCGCATCGATTTGATAACCGAGCTCAATTAACTTAGCCGCTAAATCGGCAACGCGTTTCTTATCGCTGTTACGCACAGACAATAATGCACGACCCGACTTAGGCACCTCAGAAGTCGCACCTAACTGCGCCTTAGCATAGGCTTCGGCGAACGTATCGCCCACGCCCATGACTTCACCGGTAGAGCGCATTTCTGGGCCTAACAGTGGGTCAACACCTGGGAACTTGTTAAAGGGCAACACCACTTCTTTCACTGAGTAGAAAGGTGGGATCACTTCTTTAGTGAAGTTTTGCGACGTTAAGCTTTGACCCGCCATCACACGCGCGGCGATCTTAGCTAAAGGCACACCAGTCGCTTTGGACACAAATGGTACAGTACGGGCAGCACGTGGGTTAACTTCAATCATATAGATTTCGTTATCTTTCACGGCGAACTGTACGTTCATCAGACCGACAACACCGAGTTCCATCGCCAACTTACCGACTTGAACGCGCATGCGATCTTGGATTTCTTGGCTTAGCGTGTAGGGAGGCAGCGAACAACCTGAGTCACCTGAGTGAACACCCGCTTGTTCGATATGCTCCATAATCGCGCCAATCACCACGATTTCGCCGTCACATACTGCATCGATATCCACTTCAATCGCATCATCTAAGAAACGATCGAGCAGTACTGGCGATGCATTCGATACGCTCACGGCTTCGTTGAAGTAACGCAGCAAATCTTGCTTGTCGTAGACGATTTCCATCGCGCGGCCGCCCAGTACGTAGGATGGACGCACAACTAACGGATAACCGATACGCTCAGCGGCAATCACAGCACCTTCAACCGTAGTCACGGTATCGTTTTCAGGCTGCTTCATCTCTAAGCGTTGAATCGCTTGCTGGAAACGCTCACGGTCTTCGGCGCGGTCGATGGCATCTGGGCTAGTACCAATCACAGGTACGCCAGCGGCTTCTAAGGCACGGGCCAATTTCAATGGCGTTTGACCACCGTACTGCACGATAACGCCCTTTGGCTTCTCGATACGGACGATTTCTAATACGTCTTCCAGTGTGACGGGTTCGAAGTACAAACGGTCTGAAGTGTCGTAGTCGGTTGAAACGGTTTCAGGGTTACAGTTCACCATGATGGTTTCATAACCGTCTTCACGTAGCGCTAACGCCGCGTGCACACAGCAATAATCGAACTCAATACCTTGACCGATACGGTTTGGCCCGCCACCTAACACCATGATTTTGTCACGGGTCGATGGGTTAGCTTCACATTCTTCTTCATACGTTGAGTACATGTAAGCCGTGTCTGTTGCAAACTCGGCCGCACAGGTATCCACACGCTTATAGACTGGGTGCAGGTCGAACTTATCACGCAGCTTACGCACTTCGGCTTCGTTCACGCCTAATACATCGGCCAGACGCGCATCGGCAAAGCCTTTACGTTTAAGCTTACGCAGTAAGTCGATATCCAAACCCGCCAGACCCGCTTCAGCGACAACGCCTTCGAGCTGAACCAGCTCTTCGATTTGCACTAGGAACCAAGGGTCGATATTGGTCAGTTTAAAGATTTCATCTAAGCTCAGCCCCGCACGCATCGCATCGGCTATGTACCAAATACGGTCGCAACCAGGCTCTTTCAGCTCGTGGCGGATTCGCGACATCGCCTCAGGTTTAGACATATCTGTGACAGGATCTAGACCGTTACGGCTAACCTCTAAACCACGTAAGGCTTTTTGCAGTGACTCTTGGAAAGTACGGCCAATCGCCATCACTTCACCCACAGACTTCATCTGTGTGGTTAAGCGGTCATTCGCGCCGGCAAACTTTTCAAAGTTAAAGCGTGGCACTTTAGTCACAACGTAATCGATAGCAGGCTCGAATGATGCTGGCGTACGACCGCCAGTAATGTCGTTCATCAGCTCATCAAGGGTGAAACCAACTGCTAACTTAGCGGCGATTTTCGCAATCGGGAAACCCGTTGCTTTTGATGCTAATGCTGAAGAGCGCGATACCCGTGGGTTCATCTCGATGATAACCATACGGCCATCTTTCGGGTTAATACCAAACTGTACGTTCGAACCGCCGGTCTCAACACCAATCTCACGCAGTACGGCCATAGAGGCGTTACGCATGATTTGGTATTCTTTATCAGTCAGGGTTTGCGCGGGTGCAACTGTAATAGAGTCGCCCGTGTGCACGCCCATAGGATCGAAGTTTTCGATGGCGCAGACGATAATGCAGTTATCATTGCGATCGCGGACCACTTCCATCTCGTATTCTTTCCAACCGATCAGTGATTCGTCGATCAGCAGTTCACTCGTTGGCGATAACTCTAAGCCCTGTGAACAAATCTCTTCGAACTCTTCCCTGTTGTAAGCGATACCGCCGCCTGAGCCACCCATAGTAAAGGATGGGCGGATAATGCAAGGGAAACCCACTTGATCAAGTACGCCATAAGCTTCGTCCATATTGTGGGCAATGCCCGCGCGTGGACAATCAAGACCAATACTTTTCATCGCTTTATCAAAGCGGCTACGGTCTTCAGCTTTATCGATAGCATCGGCAGTCGCGCCAATCATCTCGACGTTAAACTCTTTCAGTACGCCTTTGGCTTCAAGTTCTAATGCGCAGTTCAGTGCGGTTTGGCCGCCCATGGTTGGCAGAATCGCATCTGGGCGTTCTTTAGCAATAATGTTACGGACCACTTCCCAGTGAATCGGCTCGATATAAGTGGCATCGGCCATTTCTGGATCAGTCATAATGGTGGCAGGGTTAGAGTTCACCAGAATGACACGGTAGCCTTCTTCACGCAGCGCTTTACACGCTTGTGCGCCAGAATAGTCAAATTCACATGCCTGACCAATCACGATTGGGCCGGCGCCTAGGATAAGAATACTCTTTATATCTGTACGTTTTGGCATTGCTTCTCTCTTCTCCTAGCTAGCGTACTACTTGGCGTTCTGACGGTATATGTCGATTAGCTCGATAAAGTGATCGAACAGCGGGGCGGCATCGTTCGGGCCAGGGCTCGCTTCAGGGTGACCTTGGAAGCTGAACGCGGGCTTGTCCGTGAGATGGATACCTTGGAGTGAACCATCAAACAGCGACTTATGCGTCACCTTAATGTTGGCGGGTAAGGTCGTTTCATCGGCAGCAAAACCGTGGTTTTGGCTGGTGATCATCACGTTACCTTTCTCGATATTGCTCACTGGGTGGTTTGCACCGTGGTGACCAAACTTCATCTTCAAGGTTTTTGCACCTGAGGCCAGCGCGAGTAGCTGATGACCTAAACAAATACCGAAAATCGGCGTGTCGGTTTTCAGAATTTGTTGAATCGCTTCAATCGCGTAATCGCATGGCTCTGGATCGCCAGGGCCGTTCGAAAGGAACACACCATCGGGATTCATCGCTAACACTTCGGTGGCCGAAGTTTTAGCTGGCACAACTGTGACGTCGCAACCGCGGTCCACTAACATACGCAGAATGTTTTGCTTAACGCCGTAGTCGTAGGCTACTACTTTGTATTTAAGCTCATTTGCTGGCGTATCTTCTGGTAAGCCGCCCACTAAACGCCAGCTACCTTTACGCCATGGATAGGCAGTTTTAGTCGTGACTTCTTTAGCGAGATCCATGCCTTTTAAACCGGGGAAAGCTTTGGCAGCGGCGAGCGCTTTTGTTTCGTCTAACTCTGCACCTGCCATAATACAACCGGCTTGAGCACCTTTTTCACGGAGAATACGAGTTAACTTGCGGGTATCGATATCTGCTATGCCAACGACATTGTTCGCTTTGAGATAATCACTTAAGCTTTGTTGATTACGGAAACTACTTGCGATGAGCGGAAGATCACGAATGATAAGACCACAAGCGTGAACCCCATCGGATTCAATATCTTCATCATTGGTACCAGTGTTGCCTATGTGTGGGTAGGTTAATGTAACAATCTGGCGTGAGTAGGATGGATCAGTTAAAATTTCTTGGTATCCTGTCATGGAAGTGTTAAAAACAACTTCACCAACAGAGAGACCATCGGCACCAATTGCTGTGCCAGAGAATACAGTTCCATCTTCGAGTACGAGTAAGGCAGACTTTGTCAACGCGACCTCCATAAAGAGCCAAGCCACTGAAATATAATGTTTTTATGTTATGTTAAGATACCAATTTCCGCTAATTTACGAAATTTTGACAAATTCCAGCGAGTTTACAGTAAAAACGCGAAACCGTCCACCCACTGGTAACTGGGTGCAAAAAAAAACGCCATATCGGCGTTTTTAATATTAATGCAAACCTAAAACCTGCTGCATATCATACAAGCCCGGCTTTTGCTCCACGAGCCAGTGAGCGGCACGCATAGCACCATTAGCAAAGGTCATACGACTCGAAGCTTTATGGGTGATCTCTAAACGCTCACCGATATCGGCAAACATGGCCGTGTGTTCACCAACGAGATCACCAGCACGAATAGTCGCAAAACCGATAGTTTCACGGTCACGTTCACCCGTGATCCCTTCACGGCCATATACGGCACATTTTTCAAGATCGCGACCTAAGGTCTTAGCAATCACTTCACCCATTTTCAGGGCTGTACCCGACGGCGCATCTTTTTTGTGTCTGTGGTGGCCTTCGATAATTTCGATATCCGTGTAATCACCCATGACTTCGGCAGCCAGTTCGAGTAATTTCCACATCAAATTGACACCCACAGACATATTCGGCGCCATCACGACCGGCGTTTGCTCGGCAAAGGCATTGATCTGTTCTTTTTGAGCATGATTGAAACCCGTTGTGCCAATCACCATGGCTTTCTTATGGCGAACACACCAATCTAAATGGACAATACTGGCGTCTGGCGCAGTGAAATCGATCAACACATCAAAATCATCGGTCGCATAATCGAGCGAATCCATAATCATGACGTTTAATTTACCCACACCAGCTAACTCACCCGCATCCACACCCACTAAACTTGAGCCTGCACGCTCAATGGCGGCACCCAGTAAAATATGGTCGTGATTGTAGGCAGCTTCAATAAGAGTGCGTCCCATACGACCACCGGCACCGACGATTGCCACTCTCACTTGTCCACTCATTTCAATCTCCTCAACCTTTCTTTGTATTCCATAAGAAAACGCCTAAGACAGGCTTAGGCGTTTTTTCAATATTAGATGATATCTAATAATTCAACTTCGAATACCAAAGTTGAATAAGGAGGAATCGATGCCCCCGCGCCGCGCTCACCGTAAGCTAAGTGATGTGGCACAAATAATTTCAACTTAGTGCCTACTGGCATCAGTTGCAGTGCTTCAGTCCAGCCAGCGATAACGCCAGAAACTGGAAACTCAGCAGGTTGGCCACGAACTACAGAGCTGTCGAACACATCACCATTGATGAAAGAACCATGGTAGTGAGTACGAACAGTATCTTCGTAAGTTGGAGTAGCACCGTCACCTTGGACTAATACTTCGAACTGCAGACCAGAGTCAGTCACAGTCACGCCATCACGCTTAGCATTTTCAGCTAAGAAGGCATCGCCTTCAGCAGACGCAGCAGCAGCAGCTTGCTCTTGAGCAGCTTGAATACGACCGCTAATTTCAGTGAAAGCAACTTGCAGATCTTGCATAGACACAGCACTTTCTAAACCGGCAAACGCATCGGCTAAACCCGCTTGAACGGCTGGAATATCCACGCCATCAAAAGAATTGGCGGCCAGTTGCTCACCCATTTGACGGCCTACACCGTAGCTTGCTTGCTGTTCAACAGTACTGAATTTATCAGACATAATTAACGACTCTCAATTATCAGTGGAATTTTGCGCGCCAGTTTACCATAGTTCAGCGAGCTATGCTGATAAACTGACTGCTTATTTAACTAAGGAGGCTTTTTTACACACTTACTGCGTATTTATCCAAAAGCATAAATAGGTTAAGGACACATATCTCTGCGCAAACGACAGCGAACACTCACCAAACGGGCACTTAGATCTTAAATAGACTTCAGCTTATTTCGGCGCCACACATTGATTCTTCACCTGCGCTTTAGCACTGGCATAAAGTGGCTGCATCTGTGCTTGCAATTGTTGTAGCTGAGCAATGCGATTACTGTTCGATGGATGGGTCGATAATAACTCCGGCCCTTGGCTACCGCCCACCTTCGACATATTCTGCCATAACTCAACACTCTGAGCCGGATTGAAACCCGCTCGAGCCATTAGCTCTACGCCCATAATATCGGCTTCGCTCTCTTGTGCGCGGCCAAAGGGCAGAATAACCCCTACCTGAGCACCGAGTCCCAATGCCGACATATATAAGTCGCGATTCGACACACCACTCGCCCCTAGCGCTGCATCGGCAATCTGCATTCCAACGCCCGTTAACTGTCCACGGGAAACCTGCTCATTACCGTGCTGCGCCAACACATGCGCGACTTCGTGACCGAGCACAGTAGCAAGCTGATCAGGTCCCTTAGCGACCTTAAGCAATCCGGTATAAACCCCAATATGCCCACCCGGCAGAGCAAAAGCGTTAACTTGTTCTGAGTCAAACAAAACCACATCCCAGCGTTGGGTTTGGTCCGGCAGCACTGCAGTAATACGATTAGCGACACAATTGACGTATTGCGTCAGCTTTTTATCACTACTCACTTTTTGCTGTTTTTTCATTTCCTCGAAGGAGGAATCGCCCATCTGCTGCATTTGCGCCGCTGAATACAACAAGGTCTGCCCTCGCCCCGTTGGCGATTGCGTGGTCGCACAGGCCGATAATCCGAGCGCGACCGCCATACCCACTAAGCCTAAACGCATTGATTTCATGTGGCACTCCTTAAATCCCATGACGGGCGTGAAGATCTTTGAGCCAACACGGGCTCAACTAATGAAGAGATTTTACTGAGATAGGGTCGATAAGCCAAATAGAGAAACACTAGCGGCGTGCGTTAGCGATACTTTGCACCTAAAGGGAATTAATACTCCTCCTTTAACAAGGCATAAAGGAACTCATCGCCCCACGCGCCTTTAAAGAAGATGTTTTTCACATAATGGGCTTCGCACCTAAAGCGGAGTTTTTCGAGTAAGCGACAGCAGGCAAGATTTTGTGCATCGGTGATAGCAATGACTCTATGCTGATGCAATTCAATAAAGAGGTAATCCAGCAATGCGCTGACGGCCTCAAAAGCAACATGTTTACCTTGATGTTCAGGCGCAATCGTAAAGCCAATTTCCACCTGCTGCTCATCAATAAAGTGCAGCGCCAGATCGCCAACTAATTGGGTTGGTGTAGTTCCCGACGCGCCAGTAACAATCGCAAGCTGAAACCAAGTATCAACCGCACCAAATTGTGCATAATCCAGCTTCTCGAACAACGCGAGTGCATCGCTATAGCTGTAATCCGTCCAGCTTTGATATTTAGCGACCTTAGGGTCGGCTCGATAGGCGGTAAAAGCCTCAAGATCCGCTCGCTGGAATGGCCTAAGTACAAAGTGCTCGGTCGTTAAACCGTTATTCACCACTTTATGAAGTGCTTTGCTTAACGCTAATGTCGATCCCATGACTTAGCTCCTAATGTAAATAAGTCACTAAGTTACACCTAGAGCGAAAGTGATAACAGCGGCCAATGCGCATTATTCTGTTATCTGTTTAGTGATTGAGGCACGCCAAGCTTGAACGCTTAAACTCAGCGCTTACCTTTAAACTCTTTAGCGCTGTGCTTATTGATGCTACGGCGATTCGCCTGTTTATCACGCGGTGGTCGCTTACGCTCAACTTTACCCTCAGTGGCGCCATCAGTGATTTTTTCACTCGGCTTATCCGTTACCGGAAAGTCAGCCAATAATGCCAGCGGTAACTCCCGCGCAGTTAAACTGCGGATCGCCGTTAAAGTTGCCATTTCACCGTGGCACACGAGGGAAATCGCCAGCCCTTTTTCGCCAGCGCGCGCGGTGCGGCCAATACGGTGCACGTACACAGGCGCACTCATGGGCAAATCCAAATTAATGACCACAGGCAAAGCATCAACATGAATGCCGCGCGCCATCAAATCTGTCGCCACTAATACTTGGATCCGATTGGCTTTAAAGTCGGCCAAGGTTTGGCTGCGAACGGTTTGCTCTTTTTCACCGTGCAGCGCGGCGACTTTCATTCCCGCTTTGGCGAGCCGTTTAGCGACGGCATCGGCATCATCGCGGGCGCTGATAAACACCAACACCTGCGGCCATTGATATTGTTTTAACAGCGCAATCAATGCTTGTGCTTTGCTGCCCTTGTTGACTAAATAGAGCTGCTCTTCGATTTCACCAGCCACTGAATTCACCTTGTGGGCTTCGACCCGCAGCGGCTCATTCGCCAGTAGCTTGCCCGCCAATGTATCCAAAGCCTCGGGCAAGGTGGCAGAAAACAACAAGGTTTGCTTAAGCTTAGGCATAAATGCCATCAGCTTTTGCACATCAGGCCAAAACCCCATTTCTAACAGGCGGTCAGCCTCATCCAACACGAGATGCTTTGTCGAATCGAGGCTGACGTGGGCCTGTTTGCATAAGTCCAGTAAACGTCCAGGGGTTGCCACTAACACCTGCGGCTTGGCAGTGAGTTCTACTAATTGATCTTCCAAGGCGACGCCGCCACACAGAAGCTGAATGTTCAACGAAGTCGATAACTGACTTGCCACTGTTTGCAGCGCCTCAGTCACTTGCAGTGCTAATTCCCGTGTAGGCACCAGCACTAACGCCAGTGCATTTGGAGGCTGTACAGACTTAGCGCCCTGCAACTGTGTTTGCTGTTGCAACAAAATTTGTTGTAGGAGTGGCAAACCAAAGGCTAAGGTTTTTCCGCTACCGGTTTGTGCTAAGGCTAACAAATCCCGTCCTGCAAGAATGGCCGGAATCGTGAGTTGCTGCACCTTTGTCGGATGTTTAAGACTTGCAGGCAAGGCCTTAAGTAACGCCGAATTTAAGCCAAGCTCAGCAAAAGTTAACGACTCAGGGTAAGAAGAAAGCTCGGGAAAGGTCATCACAGCACCGGATCAAAACATGGGAGCGAAAGTTTACTGAGAGTTGCCTTTGAATACCAATGTTGTTTCGGCTTTTACGCAAGCCTTGGCACAGTTCGCAACGGTACTGCTTGCAACGATACAGTTACGGCATTTGCCTTACGCCGCTAAGAAAGCCTAAGTTTTAAACTTCGTTTGAATTTCTAAACCGAATATCAAATCAAAATCGACATCAAGGTCGTGGGCTTCACCCCCTGATGTTAAATCAAGAGTCGACCAAGAGGGGCTCAACTGTAATCCCCTCTTGGATCTCCCTTGCGGACAAGGTCCATGTCTAACGGCCAGTTCGCAGGAATAGGTGAATTCCTGTCGCTTCGGTGTTCGTGGTGTATCTTAAAAGTGACTCTAGCCGCATCTTTCTTATGTGCGCAAAGTTAACGCAGGTGATGGAATGGTAGATTTTAATCCCACAGCTTTCGTGAGCGCTTATGGTAGAATCCCGCCCAATCAGCTTTATGAATGTGCAACACAACTCATTTGTTTAACTGAACGTAGTGGAACACTACCGTGATTAACTAAATGAGGAGAACAGATTATGAGTAAGTTAAATGCCGAAGAACGTAAAGCCCGCGATAACGCCCGTTTTTCACAACGTGTCGATGAACGCCGCACAAAAGGTGAAGACGTCGTCGCCTACGTGCTAGGCAACAAGCTCGCGTTTAAGTTTCTAACTAAACCAGAGAGACACGAATTTAAACAAAGAGAAGCCGCACTTGAAGAAGAAGCCAAGCTTAAAAAGCAGCAAGCGTTTCAGCTTAAAACCGAGCAAGAGTTAGAGAAAGCCGAAGCCGCATTTACTGATACAGAAGAGTAACCTCTCAAAAGAGCCATTGATCATCATTGATGGCTCACGCATACCCCATTTCCAAACTTCGTTTGGATTTTTAAATCCAAATCAACGTCGTGGGACTTCTCCCTGATTTTTTATTAAGAAATCGACCAAGGAGGACTGCTCATTATATCTTTCTTGGATCTCACTTGCCAAACAACGTTCATGTCTAACAGACATGTTCGCCATTGTATTGTGAATTACTGATTCAGATCAATAATGTTCAATAACACCGTTGCATCTCATGTCTTTAAATCCATTCCTTTGCTACATTCTGTTGTAAAGCGTTAAGTCGCTGTCTCATTATTTTTAGGAGGAAGTGTGGTGAGATTATTTTTGTTACTCATTGTATTAAGTCAATTACCAATTGTAGTGGTCAAGTAAAATTGGCCACGGTTTTAGAGTCATTCCAATATAAACGTTCTGACTCATTTGGCGTTAACCCACCATTATATTGATGGGGTCTGGTCTCACTGTAGTATCCAGTGATGTAATTTGTGATCTCTTTATCTGCTTCTGTAAAATTCCCATAACCACTAGCGGGTATCCACTCAGATTTCAAACTTCTAAAGAAACGCTCCATTGGTGCGTTATCCCAACAATTCCCGCGGCGA
>NZ_JAKKSH010000042.1:0-28861 GCF_025653395.1 Shewanella sp. SW24 | reverse complement strand
GCTTCTGGCACATCGCGCCAAGGGCAACCGACCCGCATCCGATACAAAATGCCTTCGAAAGTATTTCTGTGTTCGGGCTTGTCATATACGCGGCCCGTTTTAAGCATCAATCTGATTAGCTTTGACCAGTACTCGTCTGTTAACATTGTTCTTGGCATGATGGGTTGTCATGGTTAGTTTTTGGCGAAAGTAATTATACCAGCCCATCATGCTGTCTAATAATCCATCACGAAAGATCAACAAGCCCTAATCAAGTTAGTACAATTTAGCCAGCTTTTGTTACATAGAACCTCAGTCTCAACCTTGCTGTCATAACGTTCATATGCTTCATTGAACAAGTTTAGATAAGACAAACTTGCATAACAGGAGTAAATGGCTTTTTACACTAAGGAGCAATAACAATATAGAATATAATGACTGGGATTAAGCACCATTTAGTCGTGTATCACAGAACCACTAGCATTATCTTTCGCCACCCACTTATACAAACTGCTCGTCAATTGCCGACAGCATGATGGCCAGTTCATCAGCACGGGCAAGCACTGCTGTGGCACACCAACGTTGACCACCAAATAGCATCGCTAAGCCAGGTTATAATGCAACTTGTACGCAAACGAACAATAGCCGTATTCTTTTATCAGTCTTGCAACGTTAGGTACATTTTCACGTAAGACCTCAGCAGCATCAAATGCGGGCATATCAAGCTTATTGGCATCGTTTTTTGTCTCTATTTCAATTAGGCATTTTCTTATCTCATCGAATGAAAAAAACGTTAACCCTATTGAGAAGTAGGGGCCCGCAAAGTCCTTAATCACTTCTTCAGTACCTGATGCAATGATGTAAGTTAGCCCTTCTCCTGTCGCAAAATACTCACCAAAACCGATAATGTTCTGCTTCATAACGCCTCCATTATTGAAAAATGATCATCTGTATTACTGTACTCATCAATCACATTGTTCGCTTAACTCACAAATTCAACAACCGAATCTCCCGCCTCAGGAACCAACATCTTCATGATTTTCATTGATTGCGGGGACAGACAATACTGATACTGTCTGAGATTAAAACTCGAAAACCTCAACTGAGTCCCATCAAGGGTAAAGCCTTTCACATACAAAAACTCACGATCGCCACTGATGATGTGAGCAAATTGCGAATCTGGTCCCAACTTCGCGGCGCCATAACGGATTAAGGCAATGACATCATGACTATCGACTCTATGAATGTCTCCACGGAATTGATGCTTAATAGTAGGCGTTAGATTGACAACATTGAGCCGCATAGCCTTAATGATGGTCGCTACGACATCATGATAAGACTCAGCGGCAACATCCAGAGGAAAACGGCGCCATTGCGTGCTAGGGCGATTAACGCGAAAAGACACACATAATGCCTCATGTGCAAAATACTCACCTGGATGAACAAGATATGCTTTAGACGCAAATTCTTGTTTGACTCGCTTAATCTCAGTATCACTCACTCGAAAATGAACAGATAACTGGATATACATGCCACGACTCGGTTCAATTAAAAATATTTCCCCCCAACGTGTGACTTGAATATCAAACTGATGCATCTTCAACTGCTTAAACAATGCCTTAATAAAGATCATGACACTCACAAACAACTCACCAGAAACGTCGATGCCACCGACTGTCATAGGATGAAATGGTAGGATCGCTCTGCACTTTCTGCTTGTGCGTAGCTGCTTCAACTTGCTTTCAATGTTCATCACGTAATACCTTTAATGCTATGCGTTCTTCACGTTTTCCCAGTACGCCTTTTTGAGTAACGTGAGTCCCATTGATAAACAACCACCCATCCGAATAACTCGCAGACGCCACCACCAGCTGAATCGTTTTGCCTCTTTTCAGCACATTTGATGCAACCCAATCACCGACTTGTACCTGAAAGCATTGATAGAGGATCTGTAGACTTAACGTCTCAATATCTCGCTCTAATTGCTCATACTGATAGATAAACACACTCGCTTCCTGCTTCAACCGTTGCTGATGGGCCTCTAAATCCACATCAATCACCGACGTCACCTCATCAAGATCGCTCATCACATCGGCTAATCGTTCCAACGCACAGGCCTGATCTATTCGGCGACTGACCTCCGCTGCCTTGGACACAATCTCATCAATTAACCCCTTCACTCGAGGATGATAATGCACCACAGGGTCAATATTTTTGAATTCGCCTTGATTGA
Source organism: Shewanella sp. SW24 (assembly GCF_025653395.1). NCBI lineage: Bacteria > Pseudomonadati > Pseudomonadota > Gammaproteobacteria > Alteromonadales > Shewanellaceae > Shewanella > Shewanella sp. SW24. The sequence continues at coordinate 26,649 of NZ_JAKKSH010000042.1, read as the reverse complement.
ATAACAGCTCCGTAATAGGGATCGCACTGGACTGAAATTGAGGGGCATCATAGGGCAGTAGATAACCAGTAAAATAGATCGTCTTATGAGTCACATGTATCAAACTTTTCACCTGCGAGTAGTAACGATCACCTAACTCAAAGAACCACCGAGCATCAGGGTACACCTTACTCACTTGGCATAAATCCAATGCCATCAACTGCTGCCGTAAATGCACCACCAGCGCCACAAGTTCATCATTCACATTGCAATGACAAAACAAAGGTTGAATACCACGCTGGCTGTGCAGCCCTGGATGTTCAACAACATAAAGCGGTGTGGCCTTCAAACAATACACTCGCTTTTTATTCATATGCTCCATTTCGACACTCCCTCCATAACATGTAAAAACGCCCCTTATCACCTCAATTTCGCGCCAACCGTAAACCGTCCATCATCAAGCCCAAAAACTGCATATTCTGAAACAAACTTTCAGCTCATTACGCTGTCATTCAATGCACCATCACGTCTTAAAATACGCCTTATCGCCCCCCAATCCCATCAACCGCCTATCAACACTGCTAAACTTGCCGATTTACCATAACGTGCCATTGCGCGCAGCTACCCCAATTATCCCCTCACCCCCAGCGTCACCAGTAGCGCCCGCGTCAATGGCAACTTATCAAGGCGCTTACTCAAATACCCCCGATCACGCACCTTCGCCGCAATAACCGTCAACGACATTAACGTCGCGCCCTCAAGCTCACTAATCGCCTTAACCAACCGCATGTCTTCAGCAGCCCAGTCCTTGCGCGGCCTCAATGGCTTCAACGCTGAGGGCAAAATGGCTTCAAGGCCCTCACGATCATGGTGATATAAATGAAAGAACGCCCGGCTGTGATGCGCTTTGATGTCTTTTCTACACCACAAGGGATGACATTGACGCGCATCAAGCAGCTCCACAACGGCATCCGAGTGCTTTCTCTGTGCACTCAATTGCTGGCGCCATAACACCAATCCAGGCGTATTAGAGATCAGTTGTTCCACATAGCCCACACCGACCCCAACAGCATGCGCAATATCATGCCGATGCCGCCCAAGCTGGGCTAACAACAGCACCCAATGACGCTGTCTGTGCGAAAACGCATTGGCATTGCTGGCATGCTTTATCCCTGCAAGCTCTGCAATACGGCGGATATAACAGCGACTACGCCCAGTCATCGTCTCAATCTGCGCCATACTGAAATCCTCAGACAACAGAGACAAAATACGCTCACGATCATCATTAACCACTACTGGTGCATTAAAGGCGGGCATCAGCTGAAAGGGGCTTTCTTGACCTAAAAATCCGCGAGGATCGTTATCAAACAACCAAAATCCTAAAATCAGATGCTTAAACGGATGATTTAGGGTTCGGGTTTTATCGCGAATTAACGACCCCAGAAAACGCTCGCCAAACTCAAAGGTGCTTTCAAGATCAAACACCATGTCTTGGTAACACGCTGAAATGGCACGCACCAACATGGCCATGCGGATCTGCCCTGAGCACGTCATAAATCCCTTATGCATTAATTGCTGTTGATAGTGGGTATGCAGCAAGGCTAGATCACATGGCTCATTTTTAATGAGCGCTAATGTATCCCAACAAAACTGGGCGAAATCGATACTCTGCTGATGTTCAACCCGATAGACATGAGGAATCATGGCGGCATGATGAAACGTCAACCGCCGATCCAGTCCGGCATCGCCATTGGCTAACACCACCAGCAGACAATGATGAATAGGGCAAACGATGAGGCCCGGAATTTGATGACGGATATCAAGCATCGGAATCCCAGTGTTATGTCGGTGTTCAGACAAACACAGTGGACACACCCGATGGCCAGCAGAGAAATTGAGCCTCGCATGGGGAATGTTGGCAGTAATGACCGGATTACCCTTGCCATGAAGCATCACAGACAACAGCTTTTGCTCTGCATCATGACCAAAAAACTGAAATAGCGGATATAACGTGTGATGAACTAACCACTGCTGTGCGGTGAGCCCACCGTGGCCGGCTAAATAGTCGATAGAGTGAGGAAGATAGGGATGCAGACGAATTTTGGGTTGTTGAAAGAGTGTTTGATAGGTGCTTTTTTCATGTCCCACACTGCACGTTAAATGATATCGCACCACCCAGCTGAATATTGATTCGTTAGCGAGAGGGGCGAGATCATTCATAGTAAATGTTGGCACTCTGACAATTCATTGCGCAGCCAGAAAATAATCGCCAACCAAAAAAGCGGGTGTCGTATTTTGGCACTATTAACTTGGCCAGATAACGTCGCCCAAATAATATTGGTTTGCCTGCTTCGTCCAAGTCTTTGCGATGAAAACAACCCAGCCATGCACTCCTGACCTAAATCCTGGGTCATTTGCTTCGCTAGTTGATCGAACCGTGTGCGCTCGCTCTGCTTCAGGGGTAATTGCGACTCACAATCCAAATATCGGCGAATTTGCACTTTAACTCGATTGGGCCAAAGTGGATCGGCTTTTATCGTTTGATCAACGCGATAGATAAACGGCTGCCATGCAACCTCCCAAGGTTGTAGCGTCATCGGCTCTGCACTATCGAGCCAATGATGCGGTAAGGTGAATGGCAACACCTTTAACTCATCATGGGTGTGCAAAATCTGATCATGAATAGGGCATATTTTGGCGCCACAAAGGTGATGAGCACTATGCCAATAGGAGACACCATACAGTGCTTTATCTGCAGCAACACATTGTGGGCAAAACCGCCAACGCTTATCAATGTTAATACCTGCTAGAGCGTTGTGGTTGGGCATAGTATATTCCGCCCCACAGAGAGGCGTACTCAATAACCAGAGCGATACGGGCGTATGCGCTAGTTGAGTATGTAGGATTTGCTCAGGCGACAAAGCCATTTTTCGAATAATACTCAGGAGATCTTTATTTAATGGCAATTGTGAATGCATTTGATGATACACAATGTCATTTATCTCAAAAAATCGCTTTGTATTAATGTGCATTTGCCCCGATAACATACGTTCTCGAATAAATGCACTATAGACATACTCATCGGGTAACAAACCTACGCGGATCATTCGTCATGTTCCAACGTTTGTGGTGAACGTTTTGACTCGCGTTTACTATCTAAATCCATTTTAATTTTTGCTAATTTTTGTAAATCCGATTCAGAGAATTCATTCGACGTTATCAAGTTATCAATATCATTCTTAACAGCATGAGCGGTATCAGACGTTAATTCAGATGATGACATAAAACTCTGTAGATGTTTGATTGCTAGTGTGTTATTTCCAGAGTCAAGGTATTGCTGCACCGTCAACAAATCTGAGTGTCGCCCTTTTTTACCTTGATTAATATTACGTGTAACCATGCGCATGAGCGGGAAGCGTTTTTTAAACGTTTGCTGAATAAATTTCAGCGAAAATGTTTCTTTGCCACTGCGTATCGCTTCAATGAGACATGACTCCCACAGAGTAATTAGAATTGATGGGACACCCGCTGAGAGCTCAAATAACAACGCGACCATATCATCATTGATTTCAACCGGCTTTTTGAGCGGTTGATACGCAAATAACGCCTTCATGAATCGTTCACAATCATGTTGTTGAGTGAATCGTGACAACTCAAATGTGGACCCTATACGTCGTTTATGGCGGCCTTTTTTATCAAAAATCAACAGCGTATCTGGAGTACCTATTTTCACATTGGGAATAGACAACGTATTGGTCAGCTCATCAAAAAACTGTATCATTTCTTCGCTATAACGTTTCGAGGCCACCTGTAAATTTTGAAATTCATCAATGATCAGCAAGCCAACATGATGTCTTATTAATACGCTACGCAGAATTCCCATCATGCTGGAAATATCTAAAAATTTCCCACTCGTTTTCTTCACAGATTGCGCGTAGCCAGTTTTACCGTAACGACTCGCCGCAAGCGCGTTATCAACTTCACTTAGTATCTGATAGATAAGTCCTGGGCGACTAGCGTTATGCGGCATATCGACTTTGATATAAGTGATCTGTGGCTCATTCAACGAATCAGTTTGATGCTCAATAACAGTAGGAAATAGATTCGTCAGAATAGACTCAATCGCTCGAGACTTACCGTTTCCAGATATGCCGGTCATGAACATTGCATCGGCGGTGGTTGTAGTACCTACCATATCTAAAAGAGGACGCTTAATATTTTCAATATCAATATGGCTATCAGCAATATCATAGCTCCACGCAATGACTTCAACGCGTGTTGGATTTCTGTCGACATAGCCATGACACATCAGATCGTACAATTCATTGTACAAATCGAGATGTTGCGGCGTCATAATCAGCATTTGACGAAGACTTTTGAGGGATGCAATTCGATCATCATCAGACATATCGACATCATTGCTCTCAGCCTGAATGATACGCGACATGACTGTTATAAATCGCTCAGGCTCTATGCGGTCAGGCAAAGCCAGAATTAGCGGATTTCCTTGATATGACGAGACATTTGAATGTCGATATTGGGCCGATGCGATTGAAATGGGTAAAGTTTTTTTCATTATTTACTTTCTTGTTTATAGAACGCTGAATGGGCCTTGTGCTCGAACTCACCATCTTCAACAACATCGCTATTTTGCGAGAACTCGAGTACACCCGTGGAATTAACTGTCTGTAAAAAACGATTTAAATCGTTGTGACGATTGATTAACGCCTCAAGCTTGCGATTGTCTTTAATTTTGGCGAGGCTGGGCATAGTGCCCGAGATTTTTTCTTTTTCGGCTTGGGTCAGTTTGTGCTCAATAAACATCTGAACCCCGAGCAAATATTGCAGTTGGTCTTCAATGACAAGCTCGTTTTCGCCATGCTCCTGTGTTTTTTGCTGCTTCACTTGATCAAATGACAGACCAGCAAACCGGTTATCCTTATGATCTAGCGTCGCAACTTTTAATCCATCGGATGTGCAAATAAAAATAATATCAACCAGCTCAATATTATAACGACATGACAAAATCAGGCTGCGCTGATTGGGGAGGCTGCGCTCTTGAAGGCCGCTCTCTAAAGTCCACTCACAGTTATATCGCAAGCCATTTTCTTTGAGATATAAGTGATCACGATGAACCGTGATCTCACCTTTGGTCAGCAATTTAAAATAAATCTCATCATCCGGTAGATTGAGCAAATAACCTGGACGATTTTTTTCGCCCCACGCCCACAATTTTGCAGGTATAGCGGGGATCTGGTCACGCACCATTGATCTCTCGAGAGGATAATTTGTAACCTGGCGGTTATTGTTATGATAAAACACATAAACGATGGCGATTTGATATAACTCATGAATCGTTAGGCTGGCATGTTTTCGCGCTAACTGGCGGGCGATATCTTGTTGAGATTTTGTTTGATTCCCCTTACTAACGCCTTCAAAATGTCCTTGAAAAACATGAAAAAGTTGTTCTATGTTGGGTTTGTCGTCCCCCCTGCCAGAGCGTGAAAATTTCACGCTTACTGGCAAATCAGAGATTGGTCCTTCGGAAATTTTGTTATGAAACTCGGCTTTATCAACAAAATAGGTTGTCGCAATACCCGATTGAGGCCAATAGCTGGCGTCAAAATTGAGTCCCATTTCATCAAACCAAACCTGTTTATCGCGAGCACTATTAAAAATCGCCTGACGAACTGTATTGTAAGATGGATTTTCTGTTGTGATGTACAAACCGACGATGATCTTACTGAACACATCAATGATGAAATACACCGTGCCTTTGCCAATTTTAGTGGAGCGAGTGGGGTCGAAAACCGATACTAACTCTTCAGTAAATGGGGTCTCATCGATTTCAAAAACTTGCCCAGGCGCAATAACATGCGCATATGCATCGCCTTTTCGGCCGGCATTATCTTTTTTATTTTCAATTGCGTTTTGACGACTTTTATCTCTGGCAGGTAAGTTTCCGCCGAACTCTTTACATAACCAGTAATAAAACTGGTTATAGGTCGGGCGTTTATCTGGTGCGACTAACTCAACTTTAAACCGACGCTGGTTTTTTTGCGCGGTTTGAAAATCATGCTTTACCCTTGATGAAAAATAATGCTTTCTTATCAGTTGCTTATAAACATGTACAATCGATGGTCCATTGCGCTTAGCATATAGACGTTTGCCTGCCTTAAAATGCCTATAATCGTACTCATCCAACAGCTTGCCCCTCGCGATGCCCGAGTTTGGACGCCCTGGTTTTACGCGTAATTCTCGTTTTTTAGGAACATGGATCGTATTTTTACCCATGGGTAAATATAATCCAGATTGGCGCTGACCGAGCCTGAAATACGAATATAAACAGTCGTATACATACTGTTTGCTACGCCCGGTTTGCGCGATGACCTGTGCAATACAGTTTTGCCCATAATCGTTGCGCAGCACATTGTCGAGGTCTTGCAATAACGGTTCGATAACTTGGTAACGCTCAAGCGCCTTCTTTCTCTTGTGTTCTGGTAAACTATCGAGATCCATTAATGCATCGATAGGCCAATCCATTTCGAATAATATTAATGATTCATCATTGATTTTATTCAGTAATTCTTTGTATTCCAGCTGAATAGGAAATCGGGCAACAGTGTCGAGATTGATAGCAAATGCAACATTTAGGGGGATATCAACACTGATCACCAAGTAATCCTCGGTGATTTTTTTATCACCAATAAAACACTCTGAATCGGCCTCTTCACTTGGACCAAACCCGAGATTTACTTTCAATATTTGGTCGGTATCAGGACTATGAGTCAATTGCATGGATATATACCTAAATCTGACGCTGCTAATTCGAGTTTTAAACGCTGAGTCCAATTCATGCTTAAACGTTCGCACCACAAAGCATGGTAAAAAAATGAGACTGCCTGTGAAAAATTGATTCCACTAATGCCGGAGGAAATGTCGATAATGTCGCTGGTTCGACAATGTCTATCATCAGATAAACAGCCAATAAAATTGGTCAGCCATATTTCAAATAAGGAGTGCAAAAATGGCGGGATCTGACGGTGACGAAAAAGCGCTTCAAGATTTTCACTTTTCACCGTGCGAAGTTCAGTGCTAGTAACTAGCTGATAATCAATATGTTCCAGCTCGCAATAAGCCTGTTGAATTGCCAATTTCTCCATTGTTCGCTCACGTAGTGAATCCGATTCCTGTTTGACCGGGTGGGCAACACGCGAACCATCAACAAGAATTGATACAAAATCAATGGTTTGAACAATCGGGACCTGTTTTGAGCCAACGTAGACGGGATGTTTTACTCCCAGTTGTTTAGCAATCGGAATAGAAAAGTCCAACGGGATTGCATATTGCTCATAAATTTCAACAACGTAACGCATATGCACCAGTGATAAATACATCCAGAGTTCATTTTGCGATAAGAGATGCATCACCCGATGCGGTGTTGAAAAGTGGGCTATTTTGGTCTTAATACCTGAGCTACGTACATCTTCAACACGCCAAAATGGCTCGTAGATAATCTCATCGTGTTCAATACTGCGACGATGAGCATCAAACCACCTCTGCTGGCGCTCAAATGTCATTCTGGCCGTTTTTTTCATCAGATAATCACATCGCGTAATCGCGTGAATGGATTTGATGACGTTTTCGGCACTGCATTTGGGGATGATTCATATCGGTACGCTCCTAATTAGATAATGCGAATCTAGTACCAAACAAAAGCAAATGCAACCCACAAAAAATAACTGTAAGTCACTGTATTTTATTTATAAATTTAAATAATTTATCTTTTTTCTAAATAATTAATGCACTTTTCTACGGTTTAACCAGGATTTTCGCTCCTAACATCCAAAAATCATAGATTTCTAAAAAATTGGCCAGAACAAAAAATAAAACATTAAAAATCAGATGCATAAAAACACAAAATAATCATTATTATTTATATGAAAAATATTGATTATTTTAAATTCTAAATATAAATGCCGTCATTTTGGCTCGAAACGGAATGAATTTGTGAATAGAAAAAATGGTTAAAAACACTACTTCCATATTCCACTGGGGAATATAAATGTAGAAAATAAATGAAAAATGGTATTAAAACGGAGTGAAAATAAATTTTATTTTTCAGTAGGGGCAGGATAACCGAGTGTCTGAATGAGTGATATTTGAACGAATTTACAATGAATATCGAGTATCAGAGTGCTTAAAAGTGAAAACTGTAGGCTTAAAATCACCAGAAGAGCTCTGATATAAGCTCACTCCAGCAGCTTGCATACACAGTGATTGAATGACGACATACTCGGGTTTTGCAGTCACAATGCACATAATATTTTGTGACTGAAACACTGCATTTTTAGGTAAAACAAGGGCATAATCTGTATATTGATTGCCCTGTATCGCTAAAACAGCAAAGGATGACTGTGATCTCCAACTACCTTTATCACCACCTCTGATTTCACCCCATCCGCAGGGCAAACCGCCAAAGATTTAGGTATGCGCATTGTACTGATAAACGGAAAAAAACTAGCAAAACTCATGTTACGATACAACATCGGCAGCCGAGACAAACAGATACTGCACCTGAAGAAAATCGACGAAGAATTTTTTGAAGCATAAACACGCAAACTCAATTGTTTATGCTCTTTTTAAAGAGTAGGAAAGCCTTATTTATGAACAAGCAACAACTCGCCGCCAAAATTTGGGAATCTGCAAACCAAATGCGGTCAAAAATCGAAGCCAACGAATACAAAGATTACATACTCGGCTTTATCTTTTACAAATACCTAAGTGATCAATTAGTGCAGTTTGTTACCGCACAAGATATGAACGACGAAGACATTAAAGCCTTAAATGAAAACGATGCCGAAACCGTCGAATTTATACAAAGCAACTTGGGTTACTTTATCGCCTATGACAACTTATTTTCTACTTGGATTGACCCAAAATCCGACTTTGATGAGTCCAACGTGCGCGACGCGCTCTCAGCATTTAGCCGCCTCATTCACGTCAATCATAAAAAACTCTTTGAAGGGATTTTCACCACCCTAGAAACCGGCTTAAGTAAACTCGGTGAAAGCGCAGGCAAACGCACCAAAGCGATTAGCGACTTACTGCACCTGATCAAAAGCATCCCCATGAATAGCAGCCAAGGCTACGACGTACTGGGTTACATCTACGAATACCTGATTGAAAAATTTGCCGCCAATGCGGGTAAAAAAGCCGGTGAGTTTTATACCCCCCATGAAGTGTCGGTATTAATGTCGCACATTATCGCCCACGAATGTCAGCACAAAGACACCCTTGAAATTTACGACCCAACCAGTGGCTCAGGCTCTTTGCTGATCAACATTGGCGAAGCCGTGGCGCAATACGCCAAAAGCAAAGACAACATCACCTATTACGCCCAAGAGTTAAAAGCCAACACCTACAACTTAACCCGCATGAACCTCATCATGCGCGGGATAAAAGCCAGCAACATCAAAACCCGTAATGGCGACACCCTAGAAGATGATTGGCCGTATTTTGATGAAAACGACCCACAAGGCTCATACAAAATGTTATATGTGGATGCCGTGGTCTCCAACCCGCCGTATTCACAACAATGGGACCCAAGCTTTAAAGACAGCGATCCGCGTTATTCGCGTTTTGGCTTAGCGCCCAAAACAAAAGCCGATTTTGCCTTTTTGCTGCACGACCTTTATCACCTAAAGCCCGATGGCATTATGACCATAGTACTGCCTCACGGCGTATTATTCCGTAGCGGTGAAGAGGGGCAAATTCGCACCCAACTGATTGAGCAGAATCACATTGATGCCATTATCGGTTTACCGGCGAATATCTTTTTTGGCACCGGTATTCCTACGGTGATTTTAGTACTCAAACAAAAACGCCAAAACAGCGATGTGCTAGTAGTTGATGCATCTAAACACTTTTTAAAAGAAGGCAAAAACAACAAACTTCAAGCCAGTGACATTAAGCGTATTACCGATGCCGTAATCAAGCGTGAAAGCATCGAGAAATTCTCGCAATTGGTCAGCAAACAAACCCTGCGCGACAACGGCTACAACTTAAACATACCGCGCTATGTGGATTCATCCGCTGCCGCGCAAAGCTGGGACTTACACGCCACCATGTTAGGCGGCATCCCTAACAGCGAGATAGCCGAGCTACAGAGCTATTGGCAAGTGTTCCCGCAATTGCACGCCGCCCTGTTTACCTCAAAATCGGCGGCTTACAGCGAGCTTGCCATTGCCAAAGACGCGCTAAACGCCACCATTACCCAGCACCCGCAAGTGGTGGCATTTATCAACGTCTACAACCAAGCCTTTGTAGGGTTTGATGATTATTTGAACTCTCACCTCATTCACGATTGGCATGGGGTTAAACGCAACCAAATCGAGGCCACATTAAGTACCGAGCTTTTTGCTCGCTTAAGCCCTATTGCCTTAATCGACAAATACCAAGCCTACCAGCATCTAAACAATCAATGGCAAATCATCAGTGCCGACTTGGAGATGATGCAAACTGAAGGTTTTGCCGCCACTAAGCAAGTTGACCCCAACATGGTCATCAAGAAAAAAGGCGGCAAAGACATCGAAGTGCAAGATAGTATTACGCCTTGGAAAGGCCATATCTTGCCCTTTGAGTTAGTGCAACAAACTCACCTAAGTGATGACTTGACGGCACTAGCTAAGCAAGAAACCCGCTTGGCGGAAATCGCCAGCACGCTGGAAGATATTTTAGAATCCCTAAGCGAAGATGAAAAAGAGCAAGACACGGTAAAAGAAAGCAAAGACGGCTTTGCCAATGCCGAAGTCGCCAAGGCTGCCAAAGCCTTCTTGAAAGAGCAAAAAGAGGCTAAAACCAAGTTTGCAGCCGAAAGCTATGAAGCAAAAATCATTGCGGTAAATATTCTGTTCGACGAAGAAAAAGCCCTAAAAAAAGCCGTAAAAGAAGCGGCTACCAAACTGCACCTAAAAACCAAAACCACGATTGAAGACTTAAGCGACGAGCAAGTGAACAACCTGCTCCACCTTAAATGGATTGCGCCATTAAGCACGGAGCTCGCCGCCATGCCAAGCGCCGTGATCACCCAGCTCACCAGCAAAGTGCAAGCCCTTGCCGATAAATATGCGGTGACTTATTCGCAAGTGGCGAGTGAGATCAAAACCACCGAGCAAGAACTAGCCGAGATGATGGGTGAACTCAAAGGCAATGAGTTTGATCTGCAGGGCTTGAATGAGCTCACCAACTTATTGAAGGGTGCATAAGATGAATGTGCAAAAAAATGTGCCTGAGATTCGATTTAAAGGGTTTAGTGGGGAGTGGATTAAAGAAAAAATAGCCAATATTGCTCCGCTACAAAGGGGGTTTGATTTACCAAAAAATGAAATGAAGGCCGGTGAGTATCCTGTTGTAATGTCCAATGGAGTAAACGGCTTTCATAATATCTTTAAATCCAAAGCCCCAGGTGTTGTCACAGGCCGTTCAGGAACGATAGGAAACATCCATTATGTTGATGTTGATTATTGGCCACATAATACTGCACTTTGGGTAACCAATTTTCATGGGAATGAGCCTCGTTTTGTATACTACCTTTACGTAAAGCTAGACCTAAAGCGATTTGGTACAGGTAGCGGAGTTCCTACTTTAAATAGAAACGACGTTCATGATCAATCAGTGGTTCTGCCTAAAGAATCGGAAGAACAAACCGCCATCGGCAACACTTTCCAAAAGCTTGACAGCCTAATCAACCAACACCAACAAAAGCATGACAAGCTCAGCAACATCAAAAAAGCCATGCTGGAAAAGATGTTCCCCAAACAGGGCGAAACCATCCCAGAAATCCGCTTTAAAGGGTTTAGTGGGGAGTGGGAGGAGGTCAGCTTGTCTGATTTTGGTGTTGCTACAAGTGGCACTTCCATAGAGTCGGAATTCACTAAAGATGGGAAATATAAGGTTATAAGTATTGGTAGTTACTCTGAAAATAGTGTGTACACAGAGCAAGGGATACGAGCTAGCTTATCCCCCAAAACTGAAAGCAGAGTACTGGAAAAAAATGATTTGACTATGATTTTAAATGATAAAACCTTAGCAGGTAATATTATTGGCAGGGTGCTTCTCATAGATGAAGACGACTCATATGTCTACAATCAGCGAACTCAAAGGATTGAACCATCTAGTGAATACGCCCCACAATTTCTATATCAGTTTTTAAATGCACCTTCGGTTAGGAAGAGAATATTTAAGGCCAGCCAAGGTAACACACAGATCTATGTTAATTGGTCAGCCATCAGTAAGCTAAAATATTTTATTCCAAAAAAAGACGAGCAAATTGTTATCGGCAACTATTTCCATAAACTCGATGATCTAATCACTCAACACCAACAACAAATCACCAAACTCACTAACATCAAGCAAGCTTGCTTGAGCAAGATGTTTGTTTAGCAGGGAAGCAGTAATGACCACTTTTAAAACAGAAGCACAGTTTGAACAGGCCTTTATTGAGGTGCTGACCCACAAGGGCTGGGAAGCTGAGATATTAAAAAATAAAACCGAAGCTGAGTTACTGCAAAACTGGGCGGATATATTATTTGAAAATAACCGCCAGCGTGATCGCTTAAACGACGTGCCACTTACCAACAGCGAAATGCAGCAAATTATTGAGCAGATAAAAGAATTAAAAACACCGCTTAAACTCAATGGGTTAATTAACGGCAAAACCGTGGCCATTAAGCGCGACAACCCTGCCGATACTTTGCATTTTGGTAAAGAAGTCAGCCTAAAAATTTACGATAGGCAAGAGATCGCCGCCGGCCAAAGCCGTTATCAAATAGTGCAGCAATCCAAGTTTGCACGCGGTAGCCCTTTGCGTAACGATCGCCGTGGCGATGTGCTGTTATTAATAAACGGTATGCCGGTGATCCATGTCGAGCTAAAACGCAGTGGCATTCCAGTGAGCCAAGCTGTGCACCAAATTGAAAAATACAGCAAAGAAGGTATTTTTAGCGGCCTGTTTTCACTCATTCAAGTGTTTGTGGCTATGCAGCCTCTTGATGCCAAATACTTTGCCAACCCCGGCATGGATGGCATGTTTAACCCTGATTATCAATTCAATTGGGCCGATTTTAATAACGAGCCGATGAACTACTGGAAAGACATCGCCTCTACGCTATTGTCTATTCCCATGGCACACCAGTTGATTGGCTTTTATACCGTGGCCGATGATACCGATGGTGTACTTAAGGTGATGCGCAGTTACCAGTATTACGCCGCCAACGCCATCTCCGATAAAGTGGCTAAAACTAATTGGTCACAAATGGATAGCAGCGCCAACAACGTCGATAGATTAGGCGGTTATGTGTGGCACACCACAGGGTCAGGCAAAACCATGACCAGCTTTAAGTCGGCGCAGTTGATTGCCCAATCAAAAGATGCCGATAAAGTAATATTTTTAATGGACAGAATTGAGCTCGGCACTCAATCGCTTGCAGAATATCGCAATTTTGCTAGCGACGGTGAAGACGTACAAGCCACCGAAAATACCCATGTACTTATCACTAAATTAAAAAGCACCGACCCCGCCGACACATTAATTGTTAGCTCGATTCAAAAAATGAGTAATATTTTTGAAGAGATTGATGATGAGGGAACTGCCACTAACTCGGTAGACATTGAAAAAATCCGCGCCAAACGCTTAGTGTTTATTATTGATGAGGCGCATCGGTCTACAATGAGTGGCGGCAAAGAAAATAAAGAAGGTATGTTAGTAAAGGTTAAAAGAACATTCCCCAAAGCACTCTTCTTTGGTTTTACCGGCACGCCGATTCATGATGAAAATCAAGTCAACAATAATACGACCGCCGATGTGTTTGGTAATGAGCTGCACCGCTACAGCATTGCCGATGGTATTCGCGATGGCAACGTGTTGGGCTTTGACCCCTATAAAGTGCCTACCTTTGAAGACAGTGATCTAAAACAAGCGGTAGCCCTAGAGCAAGCCAAGGCTGATTCGGTGGCTGAAGCTATGGCCGACCCAGCCAAAAAGAAAAAGTTTAATCATTTTATGAACAATGTGCCAATGGCAGGCTATAAAGACGCCACGGGCAAATACCATAAAGGCATAGAAGACTACGTACCCAAGGCGCAATACCTTACTGAATCGCATCAAGCGGGAGTGGTAAAAGATATATTAAAAAAATGGGATGTGCTTAGCCAAAGTAATAAGTTTCATGCCATTTTTGCCACTAACAGCATCGCCGAGGCAATCGATTATTACCGTCGCTTAAAAGCGGCTAAACCTGACTTGAAAGTATCGGCACTGTTCGACCCGAATATTGATAACGATGGCAGTGGTGACCGAGGTCCTACTTTTAAAGGTGATGGCCTTGAAGAAATTATGGCCGATTACAACACCCGCTATGGTCAAGATTTTGATTTTGCGCGGCATGCCGCCTTTAAAAAAGATATAGCCGCACGTCTTGCCCATAAAAAGCCCTATGAGCGTATTCATTCTGAGCCAGCCAAGCAGTTAGATTTACTGATTGTGGTGGATCAAATGCTCACCGGTTTTGACTCTAAATGGCTCAATACCTTGTATTTAGATAAGGTGATTAAATACCAGAATATTATTCAAGCCTTCTCGCGTACCAATCGCTTGTTTGGCCCTGATAAACCCCACGGCATTATTCGTTATTACCGTTACCCCCATACCATGGAGCAACACATTGAGGCAGCGGTAAAACTTTATTCTGGTGACAAGCCTATCGGTTTATTTGTAGACAAACTGGAAAGCAACCTTGAAGCCATGAATGAATTAGTGGCAGACATTACCGAACTGTTTGTAAGTGCAGGCGTTGAAAACTTTGAAAAACTGCCTGAAGACATAGATGCCTGCGCTAAATTTGCCGAACTTTTCAAAACCTTTAACCAACACCTAGAAGCGGCAAAAGTGCAAGGCTTACATTGGAACGAGCCTGTTTATACATTTGGTGAAGATGATGATAAGCATGACGTGACACTTGCCATTAACGAACAAACTTTTTTAGTCCTAGCCCTGCGCTACAAAGAGTTGGCAGGCAAAGGGGGAAGTGGCGAAGGCGGCGGTGATGTGCCTTATGATATCAGCGGATATTTGACGGAAATTTATACCGGTAAAATTGATGCCAATTACATGAACAGCCGCTTTGATAAATATTTAAAAGAGCTTAATCAACATCAAGATCAGGCCAGTATTGAAAGCACACTTAACGAACTGCATAGATCATTTTCATCGCTTACCCAAAGCGAGCAAAAGTACGCCAAGCTCTTTTTACACGACTTGCAGCGCGGCGATGCACAGTTGATTGCAGATCATAGTTTTAGAGACTACATCAATGACTACAAAGATAACGCCGAAAACGCGCGATTAAACACGGTAGTAAACGCCCTAGGCTTAGATAAAAATCTGCTTATGGCGTTAATGGCCGACAATGTTAATGAGAAGAACCTAAATAACTTTGGTCGCTTCGATGCGTTAAAAGAAACGGTAGATAAGGCCAAAGCCAAAGCATACTTCGAAAAGCAAGACGGTGCGGCTATACCTCCCTTTAAGCTGAACATGCGGATTGATAAGTTTTTAAAGCAGTTTATTTTTGCACAAGCGGATGAATTATTAGCCGATGATTCAACGGATTTAAGAGACATGACTTCACATTACATTCCGATCCCTTTGGCTTTTGGTGAAAAAAAGTTATACCGAGCATCTCAAATTTCTCAACTGGAAAATGCGCAGGAATTAGGCTCGATCACTTTTAAGACAGACTTACCTTACCAAGATGATCCTGTCTCACTATTCACGACCGGTTATTACACTGAATTAAAAGATGTTGGAATTGTTTCATCTCGTATTTTGGACACGACTCTGACTGCGTTAATAGAACTTGAACTCGTTTCAAAAGAGCTAGAGTTGCCTTTGTATCAAGAAGGTAAAAGCGGGATAATCTGGGCACTTAAAGAGGCCAGAGATGGCAGTATATATACTGAATTTATAGCTTTTGCTGTTCAGATTTTAGGGGATGAAAGCTTTAAAACCTATATTGAGAGTGGTATTTATGATTTGGGAAAAATAGCTTTTGGTGCAGTGTTTGTTTCTTTACCGAAACGGCTATCTGATAAGCTAAACGAAAAAAGAGAAATAGTTAAACAAAAAAATGTTGAGAAAGAGCAAATTGAAAGCTCACCAAATGTGGTCGATTTCCGAACGAATAAGCTATTAGCGGAAAAGTGGAAAGGGACGAAACATTGATAACGAGCTTTATTTAAACCCACAAAAACGAAGACGATCTTTTTACCTTTTAAATCAATATTATAAGGTAGATTCTATCAATTTATACAAAAAGATTGTCTTCGTTGAATTCAAATAGTCTTCGTTCGAATTTCATCTTTACAACTAAACCGCTTGTCCTGCAGCCACGCCAGATGCCCAGGCCCATTGAAAATTAAACCCGCCTAACCAACCACTTACGTCCATGACTTCGCCGATAAAGTAGAGTCCTGCGACTTTGCTGGCTTCCATGGTTTTGGATGACAACTCATTACTATCAATACCACCTAAGGTCACTTCTGCGGTGCGGTAGCCTTCGGTGCCGTTCATCAATACTGTCCAGTGGTGTATATCATCCACCAGTTTTGCGCGCTCGGCGTGCACTAGCTGATTTAACGCTTTATTCAACAGGGCTTCATCGAATAACACTTCCACCAGCCGTTTAGGCAACCATTGGCTGAGGGTGTTGCGCAGGCTTTGTTTTGGATGTGCGGCGAGCTGTTGTTCTAGCAATTGCGCCAAATCCATATTCGGCAAGAGATCAATTTCTATGGTTTCGCCCGCTTTCCAATAGTTGGAAATCTGCAAAATGGCGGGGCCAGATAAGCCACGGTGAGTGAATAGCAGCGCTTCGCTAAATGCAGTGCCATCTTTGGCAGTAATGCGGCTCGGCACTGCGATTCCCGACAAGGGCTCGAAACGAATTTTATCTTCACTATGCCAGGTAAACGGCACCAGACCCGCGTGAGTTGGCAATACTTTGAGGCCAAACTGCTCGGCCAGTTGATAACCGTAAGGCGTGGCGCCCAGCTTTGGCATGGATAAGCCACCCGTGGCGATAACCAGTGAGTCGCAGCTCAGTTCGCCGTTAGAGGTGTTGAGCTCAAAGCGCCCTGTCTCGGTCTTTTTAACGGCCAGAATATCGGTGCGCAGCTTAATCGTCACGCCCGCCCATTCACACTCAGTCAATAGCATAGTGACTATCTCTTTAGCCGAGTCATTGCAGAACAATTGGCCGTGATCACGTTCGTGGTATTCAATGCCGTGACGCTCGACCAATTCAATAAACTGCTGCGACGGATAACGCGCGAGTGCCGACTTAACAAAGTGGGGATTGCCACAGAGGAAGTTAGCGGGCTCGACCTTAAGGTTGGTGAAGTTACAACGCCCGCCGCCGCTGATGAGGATTTTACGCCCGGCTTGCTTGGCATTGTCGAGTACGAGTACATCACGGCCTCGGTAACCTGCGGTCGCTGCACACATTAATCCCGCGGCGCCGGCTCCGATAATAATGACATCATGATGTTTCACGCTCTTACTCCACACAGATAAATTGATTGGTATTGTCTGCCAACGGGCAATTTGATGACTCGCGAACCTTTAGCAAGCAAGTCATGCAACAGCTAAACGGAGCAAAGATAAGCTCAAACGTTAGGCACAAATCCCCTCTTTCACCATCTGACCTCCAGGGATGGAGGAAATGCCATCTGATGTCGGGAACATCAAGGGCCCTGATGACCGGGGATACATCTTGCACACCAGAAGTCCGGGCACAAAAAAGGGCGCTATTTTAGCACCCTTTCCTTTATTCGGCATTACAGCATCATCACGGCTCGCGGTTTATTGCGTAGGCGTTTCTGATTTCTTTTCTCTGCTGAGCAATTCTTTCGCAGCATCGACCGGCGCTTTGCCTTGATACAAGACTTGGTAAATCTGCTCAGTGATCGGCATTTCAACCCCGAGGCGTTTCGCAAGCGTAAACACTTCTTTGGTATTGCGATAACCTTCAACCACTTGGCCGATTTCAGCCTGTGCTGTCATCACATCACAGCCTTTACCTAAAGCTAAACCGAAACGACGGTTACGGGATTGGTTGTCGGTACAGGTCAACACTAAGTCGCCTAACCCCGCCATGCCCATAAAAGTGGCCGCATTGGCACCTAAGGCTTCGCCTAAACGCGTCAATTCGACTAAACCACGGGTAATCAAGGCTGTTCTGGCATTGGCACCAAAGCCGATACCGTCGGACATGCCCGCGCCAATCGCGATCACGTTCTTTACCGCGCCGCCAAGTTGCAGTCCGGTAAAGTCGTCATTGGCGTAAACCCGCAAACGTTTAGGGCTATGTAACAGCTCAACGAGATCGTTAGTGAACGTAGGACAAGTGCCCGCAACTGAAATGGCCGTAGGTAAACCCATAGCTAATTCTTTCGCAAAGGTCGGCCCAGATAACACCGCCAGCGGATATTGCTCACCTAACACATCACGGGCCACATCTTGCAGCAAACGTCCGGTTTCAGGCTCGAGCCCTTTCGTTGCCCATACGATGCGCGCATCGCTACGGAGTAACGGTTTAGCTTGCTCAAGCACAGTACCAAACACATGGCTTGGTACGACCACTAACACATTGTTGCTGGCGGCTAAGGCTTTGGCTAAATCGGCTTCGATCTGTAAACAATCAGGAAACGCAATACCAGGCAAAAAAGCTTGGTTGCACTTGTCTTGAGCGAGCGTTTGCATGTGGACAGGATCGTGTCCCCATAACAAGGTCTTATGACCGTTGCTGGCTAAAGAAATGGCAAGGGCGGAGCCATAAGAGCCCGCCCCTAATACCGTGATATCGGCAGAGTTTTTCATGTAATTAAGCGTTAGCTTCTTCGGCAGCTGGTGCAGTCGCAGCAGCTTGACGTTGTTGCACGTATTGGGCAAACAGCGCGTCGAAGTTAACAGGTGCTAAGTTCAGTTGTGGGAAAGTACCACGACCGACTAAGCTGCCCACGGTTTCGCGAGCATATGGGAATAGGATGTTAGGGCAGTATGCACCTAATGAATGGGCCAATTGTGGCTCAGTCAGACCAGTGATAGAGAAGATACCGGCTTGTTGTACTTCACATAGGAAAGCGGTATCGCCACCGTTTTGTGCAGTCACAGTTAAAGACAGGACAACTTCATACACATCGTCAGCTAATTTAGCGCTGCGCGTGTCTAAATCTAACTTAACTTCTGGGTTCCATTCTTTTTGGAATACCGCTGGGCTGTTAGGCGTTTCGAAAGACACATCTTTAGTGTAAACACGTTGGATGTTGAATTGTGGGGCTTGTTGTTCGTTGTTTGCTACTTCAGCCATAATTTCCTACCTATCCTATCAATGTTGTATCGGCTTTTCGTTGAAAGCCAATTATTATTTGAAAGCCAATTACTATTTGAACGTAAATTGGCTCGGGGCTTATGTTACTCAAGGCCTATATCAGATCTCGGTATCATCCCAACTTGTACCCATATTCGGGTATCGATCGAACCAGTCTAAAAACTTACATTAAGCCCTTAGCGACCGTAGGATCAGTATGCCAAACAATGATGACTTTATTACTGCACTATCCCGTGGATTGAGTGCAGCTTAAATCATAACTGCCGCCGACAACTTATCTTTTGCTTTTTGAAACAGGCATATTTGCTGCCTGCCATTCACCCATACCACCTTTCAAGTTGTACAGGTTTTCAAAACCTTGCTTACTCAAAAGCTGAGCGGCTTGAGACGAGGTCATGCCAGCATTGCATACCAATATAATGGGACTGGCTTTATACTTTTCAAGGGCTGATATCTGATTATTTTTAATATCGGCGAGCGTAACGTTAAGTGCATCAACAATATGGCCCTTGCGGAACTCGTCATTCGAGCGCACATCAACCACTTTAGCATCCTGTCTGTTCACCATAATCGTTAATTCTTGATGAGAAATACTTTTGATTTTTGACATGCTCGATTTGATGATACTCGCGACAAGCACAACAAATAATCCCACCCAAGCCAGACTGAGCATTGAGTGAGCTTTAAAAAATTCGATATATTCTTGCATGATGATTGCCCGCATAAATGGCGAAAATTCGATAAGGGCACAGAGTATACCGATTGCCTTGGCAGAATGCAGCAGTTTAGTCACAGTTCGAGATCGCACTTTTAGTGCAATTGACTCTGTACTTGTCACAAGCCACTCACAGAATCGGGCGAATTAGTGATTCGATGACCTTAATCGGGGTAAAGCGCTTTTTCATACCCCGCTAACGTAGTAATATTTGACCAATTTCAGATTTCTATCGCTTCTATAAAACTTAAAGGTATCACTATGACGACAGCTAAACGTCCGCTCGCGTTGTTGATCCTCGATGGCTGGGGCTACCGTGAAAACACGCATAATAATGCGATTTTCCACGCCAAGACTCCGGTACTCGACCGTCTCAACGCTAAATATCCCCATAGTTTGATTTCAGGTTCTGGCTTAGATGTTGGCTTACCTGATGGCCAGATGGGAAATTCTGAAGTTGGCCATATTAACTTAGGCTCTGGCCGTGTGGTTTATCAAGAACTCACTCGTATCAGTAAAGCCATTGCAGATCATGAGTTTGAAAAAAATCCTGCACTATGTGATGCGGTAGACTCAGCCATCAAAGCTGGCGGAGCTGTGCACATTATGGGCTTGCTTTCCCCCGGTGGCGTCCACAGCCATGAAGAGCATATCGAAGCTATGTGTCGTATGGCCGTTGCGCGCGGTGCAACTCAGGTTTATCTGCACGCTTTCCTCGACGGACGCGATACGCCACCGCGCAGCGCTAAGGGTAGCTTGAGCCATTTTGATGATCTGTTTACTACATTAGGCCATGGCCGTATCGCATCGATTATTGGTCGTTACTTTGCTATGGACAGGGATAATCGTTGGGATCGCGTGTCGCAAGCCTACGATTTAATCACCCAAGGCAAGTCAAAATTCCAATACGACAATGCCGTTACAGCATTGGAAGCGGCTTACGAACGTAACGAAAACGACGAATTCGTTTCTTCATCGGCGATCACAGATGCCAACGGTCAAGTTGCGACCTTAAAAGACGGCGATGCCCTGATTTTTATGAACTTCCGTGCTGACCGCGCCCGTCAAATCACTCGTAGCTTTATTCACCCAGACTTCGATGGTTTCGAACGTGCTGTTATGCCGAAAATGCACTTTGTCACTTTGACTGAGTATGCTGGCGACATCACAGCACCTATCGCTTATCCATCTGAAAACTTAGTGAATACCTTAGGTGAAGTGCTGCAGAAACAAGGTCGTACTCAGCTGCGTATCTCTGAAACTGAGAAATACGCCCATGTGACTTTCTTCTTTAACGGCGGTAAAGAAGAGCCATTCGAGGGAGAAGATCGCATCCTAATCAACTCGCCTAAAGTGGCAACTTACGATCTACAGCCTGAGATGAGTTCAGCTGAGCTGACTGACAAGTTAGTCGCAGCAATTGAATCAACTAAGTACGACGTGATCATCTGTAACTACCCCAATGGTGACATGGTTGGCCACACAGGTAATTTCGATGCCGCCGTTAAAGCTTGTGAAGCTGTCGACGCTTGTATCGGCCGTGTGGTTGATGCGCTGGCGAAAGTGGGCGGAGAATGTATTATTACCGCCGACCACGGCAATGCCGAGCAAATGACCGACGAAACCACAGGTCAGGCTCACACGGCCCACACCAGTGAACTCGTGCCTTTCGTCTTTGTTGGACGCGATGCGACCATAGATGAAGGTGGTAAACTCAGCGATGTTGCACCTACCATCTTGACCTTGATCGGCGAAGCCATTCCAGCTGAGATGACGGGCAAACCCTTAATCCACATAAAAGAGTAACCGTTACCTAGTGAGCACTCGACTCCTTGTTAAAGCCAGCCTTATTGCTGGCTTTATGATGTTATCTTTCTCGGCACACGCTTCTGATTTGGAGAAGCGTAAGTCCGAGTTAAAATCAATCCAAACGCAAATAAATCAACAACAAAGCGCATTAAAAACCACCAGTAAACAAAGAGAAAAGCTGCTGTCATTGCTGCGTAGCGATGAAGAAGCGATTGCGTCAGCGGCCAAAAAAGTCAACAGCACCAAAAATAGCTTAGCGCAAATCGACACTAAACTTGCCGAGCTAAAACAACGTCAAGATGAGTTAGAAACGCTTAAAGTGACTCAACAACAAACACTGTCGAAACAGCTGTCGAGCGCCTATCTTGCCGGTAATCACGATTACACTAAGATGATGCTTAATCAGCAAAGTCCCGCCACTATCGAGCGTATGTTGGCTTATTACCAATACCTCAATAAAGCGCGGATGAAGTCGATCAACGAATTAAAGCAAACCTTGACTGAGCTAGATGAGATCAAGGTGCCGCAAACGAGTAAACAAAAGCAATTAACGAAACTCGTAGCCGAACAACAAGTACAAGCTAAACGTTTGAGCCAAGAGCAAGATCAGCGTCAACTGACTATCAAAGAGCTGCAACGCACCTTAAATTCTAAGGGTGCAGAGCTTGAGCAGTTGCAAATTGAAGAGGCCAGCTTAAAGCGCGTCGTTGAACAAGCGCTGCGGGCCATGAAAGATAACCCCTCGATGGAAGGCTTTGGTAAACAAAGTGGCAAACTTAAATGGCCAACTAAAGGTCGTGTGAGTGCTAGCTTTGGTAGCCAACGTTCCGGTCAAGTAGTGTGGAAAGGCACTATGTTGTCTGCACCAGAAGGGCAAAATATTCGAGCCGTTTCAGGTGGTAAAGTCATTTATGCCGACTGGTTACGCGGTTTTGGTCTTGTTATGGTCATCGATCACGGTAAAGGTTATATGAGTCTTTACGGTCACGCTCAAACCCTACTAAAAAGCCCAGGTGAGATGGTAAAAAGCGGTGAAGCGATTGCTTTAGTCGGACGTTCAGGTGGACAGAGCGAGCCTGGCCTATACTTTGAAATAAGGCATAAAGGGCAAGCCGTCGATCCAGCGAAATACTGTCGCTAATCATAACGGTCCCCTTATCACAGGGGACCGTTATGAAATACATGATCCGCTATATCAGTTGCGTTGGATTAGGTCTCACTTTAGGCCTATCCATCAGCCTCTCCAGCCAAGAGAATGCTAAATCCTACCGCGACAACTTTGACTATCCATTACTACAAGATGTACTTGAAACGGTTGAAACTTACTATATCAAAACCGTTCCCAAAGAAGAGCTAGTGCAGGCCGCCATCAAAGGCATTTTTGAACATCTCGACCCCTATTCCAGCTTCCTGAATCATCAAGAATTACTCGATCTTAAAGATTCTAATCGCGGCGAGTATTTTGGTTTCGGTTTCGAAGTCGCGGCCCAAAAAGACCACATTAGCATCATAGCCCCCTTTGCCCATTCTCCCGCAGAGCAAGCGGGAATACGTGCGGGCGATATTATTATTAAACTTAACGACACCCTGGCGACTGAAACGAATCTAGCCGATATCCTTACTGAAATAAAAAGACATAGTCTCAATAATCAGAGTATTAACTTAGAGCTAAAACACAGTAATGACGATGCCACCTTTAAAGTGTCACTCAAGCCAAGCAATATCACTATAGAGTCAGTCAGCACTCAACTGCTTGATGGCAATATTGGCTATGTCAGATTAAGCAACTTCCAAGAAAACTCTACCGAAGATATGGTGCGCTCGCTCAGCCAATGGCAAAAGAAACCACTCACAGGACTTATCTTAGACCTACGTAATAATCCCGGCGGCCTACTCGACCAAGCGGTTAAAATTGCGGATCTCTTTCTCGCCAAAGGACGCATAGTCTCGACCTCTGGCCGCTTCTTCGACGCCAACTCTGACTACTATGCCTCACCGCAAACCATGTTAACTAACGTGCCTATGCTAGTGTTAATCAACAAAGGCTCGGCCTCTGCATCCGAAGTTCTCGCCGCCGCATTACAAGAAAATGGTCGTGCAAAACTCTTAGGTGAGACCAGTTTTGGCAAAGGTACAGTACAAAGCCTGATCCCCATCTTAGAAGATGGTAACGCGATTAAACTCACAATTGCCCAGTACAATACTCCTAGAGGTGAAAACATTCACAACATAGGGATCATCCCCGACATAAAAATTGCCGCCGAAACTGGTTCCGGCGTTGGTAATTTAGCTATAATCGACGCCCTATCAGCCCATGCATCACTGGCCCAAGATCATCAAGTGACCTCTGCCATTGCATGGATACAGCACCATGACGAATAAGAAGAAATTGTGCGCTTACTTTATTCCTTGGCCCTATTGGCCCTAAGCATTTCTCAAAGCTATGCAGCCCAGCTTGCACTCATTATTGATGACATAGGTTATCGTCATACAGATAAAGCCGTGCTGGCACTGCCCAATACAGTAACACTCGCTGTATTACCTCATACCCCACTTGGCAAAGAACTCGCTAACGCAGGACACCAAAAAGGCCACGAAATTATGCTACATCTTCCCATGCAGGCGCTTAATGGTAAGACATTAGGGCTGGGGGGGTTAACCAATACGATGACTGAGGCACAAATTCGCACCAGTGTTATTGATGCGATTAACAGCGTTCCCTTTGCCAAAGGTGCCAATAACCACATGGGGAGTCTATTAACTCAACTAGACGATCCCATGCTCTGGGTCATGGAAACACTCAAACAAAAGCAGCTGTATTTTGTCGATAGTATGACAACACGATTCACTAAGGCAGGGGATAACGCAGATAAGCTAGGCATTCCTTTATTAAAACGCCAACTGTTTCTAGACAATGATACTAGTGCCAATGCACTCGAGAGACAATTTAACTTAATGATAAGTCAGGCACATACCCAAGGTAGCTTGGTGGCGATTGCCCATCCTTATCCAGAAACTATGCGCTTCTTAGAGGCTAACCTACACAGACTTAAAACCGAGGGGATTGATCTGGTGCCAGCATCGAGTTTGCTCCCCATCGGTATTGCACTTAAAAGTGGTACTAATCCAGTTGCAGTACTGAAATAGAAAAGTCTGGCAGCAAGGCGACTAACTCATCACGGTTACTCACAATATCCAGCAAAGTATATTGATCCAGCACATTCAAATAAGCTTCAACAGCCTGGGCTAACACGCCTTTAAGCTTACAGGCTGGTGTAAATCGGCAGTAAGGTTTGCTGCAATCAATCGGGGCGAGTGAGTTTTCTAACACTCGAACTAACTGCCCTAGGTTAATCTCACTCGCAGGCTTACCCAAACGGAAACCGCCCATCTTACCGCGGATGGTTTCAAGGTAACCCATCTTGCCTAAATGATGCACTATCTTAGAAACATGATTTGGTGACAGATCAAACACCTGCGTAATTTCAGCAATCCTAAATAAAGTTGTTCTATCTGGCTGAACCGCTAAATACATCAGGGTACGAACGCCAAAATCGGTATAACGAGTTAACTGCATATTTCACCTGTCAGCGATAAACTTAATGAGAGGTCTGAGATTCGAGTTGGGTAATCAACCAAATCGCCTCTTCGTTTGAATGACCACAAACATCATCAGATGCATCGAAATCACTACAAACCGCAGGACGATCAGGCGAGCCGAAAATCAAACATAAATTGGCATCGCTCAATTGCACACAACGTTCACCCGCCGCCTTACCCTTTGGCATACCCGGAATACTGCTGCTTATTGAAGGCGCAATACAGCAAGCACCACACCCAAGACGACAATTCATTCTCGTTACTCATGAAAGACATAAGGCATTATACCGTTTAATTTGTCCGAGATCAGTGTCACAGGTCAATACTGCCAAGTCGCGCACAGGAGGTTTTCAGAACGTGAAAGAAACAATATTGATAAAGTGGAATAAAGATCGGCAAAAAGTAGGTTTT
The DNA here is from genome assembly GCF_025653395.1 of Shewanella sp. SW24. Taxonomy (NCBI): domain Bacteria; kingdom Pseudomonadati; phylum Pseudomonadota; class Gammaproteobacteria; order Alteromonadales; family Shewanellaceae; genus Shewanella; species Shewanella sp. SW24. The sequence goes on along the minus strand of NZ_JAKKSH010000042.1, from coordinate 687 downwards.
GATTTTTAACATTGAAGCGAAAGCTTCATATTCTGATAAGGATTTCATCTACATGATAGCCGAGTATGAGGATAACCATGTGCTTCGAGCTCGAAGCATTAGCGTCACTGACACGAATTACCCGCGACGCCATAACGAAAAAAGCCTCATCTTTCGATGAGGCTTATCTCTTAATGTTGGCGGAGCGGACGGGACTCGAACCCGCGACCCCCGGCGTGACAGGCCGGTATTCTAACCAACTGAACTACCGCTCCTTTAGCTTAACATCTACACGTTAACCTAAATTAGGCGCTTGGCGATGACCTACTCTCACATGGGGAGACCCCACACTACCATCGGCGCGTTTGCGTTTCACTTCTGAGTTCGGGATGGGATCAGGTGGTTCCACAAGGCTATTGTCACCAAGCAAATTCTGTTTATTACCGTGTCCATCTCTGACTCACGTTAATAATAATTCGGAAAGCTGATTTTCTGTTGAGTCTTTAACTTTATCAAGTATCTGTATTCTGTCTAAGGCTTTTCGTACGACCTCCATGGAAGGAGGAAGTGCTAGAAAATGTCTGGAACATTTTCAGTAAAACCCATCTGGGTTGTATGGTTAAGCCTCTCGAGTCATTAGTACATGTTAGCTCAACGCCTCACAACGCTTACACACCATGCCTATCAACGTCCTAGTCTCGAACGGCT
>NZ_JAKKSH010000041.1:0-31797 GCF_025653395.1 Shewanella sp. SW24 | reverse complement strand
CTAACTCAGTCAAGGTCAGTGTCTTACATTCAATCAGTGCCTTAGAGGCCAGCATCAAGCTGTTTAATCGTTTTAGGTGAAGTTCTGGGCAGTATTGGTGTAAAGAATGTTGTAGGATATTGGCTTCGCGCATCTTGTTGTCCAAGTGTAGTTTTTAGCGAAACCATTTGATCATGCAACAAGATGCGCTTCCACCCTAATTTGATGATTTATTTGTAAATCATCAGGGGATTCTTCAGCACTTAGTATCGTTTTTGAATCGGTCACGTCAATTAGGAAACAATCGATTTTTTATGAGTTATAAATTGGGGAATGATCTTGATTTTTTATTAACAAATGTGAATATGCTAATGAGCAAAATTCTACAGGAAAGATTAAATCAGGCTTTTCCTACAATAAGTTTTAATATTCCCAGTCAAATTATTTCTATATCTATAGCGAGTATTTATAAAGATTTATTATTGGCTTGGTTCACTAAGTTCTCAGCGACGCCTCCAAACGAGTATGCTCATTATATTTCACAGTTGCGTAGTCACTTAATAAAGTCACATATGAAGTAGATCTAAGTCACCCGATTCAATACATCGCGCGCTATTTTTACAGTACATGGATTTTTAACTTTCTATTTAATCATGCTAAGATACTAAGTGCTTGTAAATAAGGCTAAATATAGGTCGTAGAATAATAGGATGCTCGCTAGTTGATGCTTAGGATTAAAAATGAATAGTGGTATAGATAACACACGCTTAATCATTAGTGCGGAATTTATGATAATTTACTGAAAATATAACTATTATGCATTTTTGAACTTGCAGTTTGCATAAAATCATATCTTTCTTAATCCAAAAAAGAATAAATTACGGTTGATAAAAGATAACTTGCACTGTTTCCAGTTGATTATTTTATAATGATATTTTAGAGCTGAAAATAGATAGTACTGTGGAAGATACAGAACAAGCTTATCAGGTTTAATTAAAAATTAGAACCAGTCCATATAATTTAAAAATCCAGATGCAAAGTGAAAGTAAAAGATGCATTTATCTTATTGATTTATTTTTTAACCCATTCTGTAATGTTATGATATCTAGTTGATAACATATTTTATTTATTAAGCCGCAGATACTAGAGCTTTTGGGGGCGAAGTTGTTTGCCCAGATATTTGCCAATGTGAATATGAGCCTTTCACATTGGCTAAGTTCGTTATCTTGCAATGCTTTTATAAATAGTAACTGGCAGCTAATAAACAAACAGTTTAAAATATGTTCTTCTGATATTTTGTTTAAGTTAACTTTTCTGGGCAACCAATCTGGTTTACCTTCATTGTATACCAGTGCAGCAATCATACATGTCACAGAATTTAAACTGGTTGCACCAGTAATAAATTGATTTATTTGACTGTAGTTTCTAAACTTTTGATTTAGCGCATCGCTTAAATGAGATTTTTCCCATTGTTGGTTTATTGAATTTAATAAGGTCATTATTTGATACCTAACGATAAATATTTCTAACTTTAACTTTTAAGTTGAATGTTTTAATTAAATATCTAAAGAACTCTAATCCTAAATTTGAAAATCCTTTATAATAGTCTGATTCAGAATTTTCATAAGCTAACTGCAAACACCGATTTCCCCACGGTAGAAAATGGGTCTCTAATAGCTCTGTAAGAACTAATCTATAATCATCGTTACTAGGGTTTTCTATCATTTTTCCTAGTAAAAAATTAATAACAGCCATAATTAAGCCGATGTGATCAATAGGTTCATTGCTTTCGGCTTTAACATTTATTCCGTGTTTGGCGTAAAAATGTTTTAACTCAATAGTGCTGCTGTCATTTAATAGCTGTGAAGGTGATAAATAGGTTGACCCCCAAGGTGTTGCTTTGGGAGTGTTTGGACCATAAAAAACCGTTCCGTAATCTAATTTAAGCTTAATGAGTGCATCATTGTTATCACTCCATTGTGTTAGAAATCGGGACAATTCATCTAAAGCTTGAGATTCTCTTTTGGAATTAGTTAATCTTGGCCAATCTTTGGCTAGGTTTTGCTCTTTGAATTGATTTAGTAATTCTGCCTCAGGGTATATCATTAATACTGAATGAAAAATATTTGATATAGCTTTCAATTCGTTGAGTGTTGCGAGATTATTTCTTTTCATGATGGTTGAATTATCTTTTTATATTTTAAAAAGGTGCAATTTTCATTGCACCTTAACTTAAATGGTCATTAAACTTCGCGTATATTCAATACTTTACCGCTACCATTGCCTGTTGATTTTGAGTTTCGTGAGGCTTTTACAATCAAGTTTGGAGACGTTATTGACTGCGAAGGTAAGGGGGCAAAATGCTCATCTCCATCGCCATATTTTGCTCGTAGATTTTCCATCGTATCAAAATCTAATGCCCTCAAAGGACAGCTTTCGACACAAATAGGTTTTTTACCTTCGGCAAGACGATCGTAGCAACCATCACATTTAGTCATTACTTTTCGGTCTCTATCAATTTGCGGAGCATCGTAAGGACATGCTCTAGAACAACTTTGACAACCAATGCAAAGTGATTCTTCAACTAACACAAGACCATCTTCCTTGCGTTTGTGCATCGCTCCGGTTGGGCAAGCTTTGACGCAAACAGGTTCAGAACAATGATTGCAACTTAACGAGGTATAGTAAGCAAATACATCTTGTTCAAAGCTATTATCGCTATTCTGGTTCCATGTTCCGCCACCGTATTCATACACTCGACGCCATAACATGCCAGGTAGAGAAGCTACGCCATTTAAGGCTACGTCATCTTTGTTTCGAATTTTTCCAACCATACGGTCTTTACAAGCAATGTGACAAGTCTTACAGCCTGTACACTTGCTACTATCGAAATAGAATCCAAATTGAGTTTTTTCTGTCATTTTGATTACCCTTAAGCTTTTACTACCTGAACACGATTGGTATGTTGTGGATTCCCCTTTGTAATGGGCGAAGGATGGTATTTGGTTAATGTGTTAATACAACCACCAATATCAATCACATGACCAGATGGGCCAATTCGACCATTGCTATCTGGTTTGTACCATGCACCTTGCCCTAAGGAGCAAACTCCTGGTGTTACTCTAGGTGTTAATTTGACTGGAATCTCTATCGTACCTCTGTCATTGAAAATATGGACTTTATCTCCATCGGCTAAACCGCGTTGAGCTGCATCAATTGGATTCATCCACACCGCATCTTCAACCGCTTCACGTAACCAAGCGACATTGTGATAACTTGAATGGACTCTACCTTTTGTGTGATAGCCACAAAGTTGTAATGGATAACCAGCATTAATCGCATCAGCATCTTCATACCCGTCCCAAGTGACAACATACTGTGGCAGGGCAGTAATTTTGTCTCCTGGAGGCAATGTCCAAGTTGCTGCTTTACGAGCAAGGGAAATGGAAAATATTTCAAACTTTCCTGAAATCGTTGGTCGTGGATTTGCTGTTGGGTTTTGAATAAATGATTGATACGCTACAAATGAAGCTGGCATATATTTGCGGAATACCCCAATTTTTTGAGCCTCTTCATAGGTATTGGGCATCGCAACGTCTGGATTCATCGCTTTTGTTTCACTGTAGAGTTTTTCACACCATTGTTGGCCAGTTAGCCCATTGGTATATTCAGACTCTTTACCCATTGCCTTGGCTATGCCAGTACACATTTCATACATTGATTGAGCTTGGCCAAGAGGAGTTAGTGATGTACTCATGAAGGTTGCATAGGCCATCTGCCCTGATGCATAAGAGTCATTTGCATAGTCATCAGATTCAAGCCAAGTACTATCAGGTAACAGATAGTCTGCAAATTTTGCAGAAGCTGTCATCCAACAATCACTTACGATCACTAATTCACACAGTGTCTCGTCTTGTAATATCTCTGCTGTACCATTACTGTCAGAATGTTGGTTTACCAGTGTGTTACCCGCACAGTTGATTATGGCTTTGATGTTGGTTGTTAGCTTTGCAGGGTTGTTGTCTACTAGTTCTTGGCTGCCACTCGTCTTGTAACGAACACCATCAGTGGTTCCTGTGAACTCTTTGCCTCGAACAATCGCATCGGACCATGTAAAGACTGGGATTGTTACTTCAACAGGATTATTACCTGCCGGCATTCCTGATACCCCAAAGCTATAACTGGTAGGCATTGCACCACTGTTTACGCCTGGGCGGCCAATCTTACCTGTCATTATCGCTAGGGTATAAACAGCTCGGGTTGCTTGATCACCGTTAGCATGTCGACTAATACCTGCTCCAGCAGAAATATATGGCGCTTCTGCAGCCATAATTGCTGTAGCTAATTGTTTGATTTTATTTTCAGATACGCCACAAATAGCAGCCGCCCAACTTGGAGTTTTAGCTCCGTTAGCGGAATAAATGCCTTGTCCCATGATGTAATCAAAATAGTTTTCATCTGGGTTTACATACTGTGCATGTGATGCAATGAATGGATCTGAATGTAACGCGATAGATGCTTTGGCATTAACTAAAGAATTCCTGTCATAACCTACAACATACTTATCTAAAAATGACTTCGCATTTGAGTCTACCCAGCCAGAATTAATCATCTGATAAATAACAGCTTCGATTAATGCTGCGTCTGTTCCTGGGCGAATAGCAAGCCATTCATTTTCGTTCCCACGCATAGAATCAGTGTAACGAGGTTCGATCATCCAAACTTTAATTCCCTTTTGGTTTTTTTCAAGGGCTTTCACAAAGTCATAACCTTCACCACTACCACTCATGCGAATTTCATTAGGGTTAAATCCAAAACCAATAAATAGGTCAGAGTTTTCAATTTCGCTTAGAGATGAACCACTAATACTGTCCCATTGACTTCCGTATGTCGCTATACTCGCAGCATAGACTCCTGCCCAAGAGTAATCCCAATGGTAATCAAGGAAACCACCATTTAAATTTAATAAACGTCCCCAAGTCGCAGTATTAGATGAAAAACCATAATAAGCTCCTGAACCATGATGAAGATATATTGATTCTGGGCCATAGGTTTCTTTAATTACTTGTAACTTAGTGGCTATTTCTGAATAAGCTTGTTCCCATGTAATAGGAATAAATTGAGCATCACCACGTTTACCTACTCGTTTCATTGGTGAACGAAGTCTATCAGTCGCGTAAGTTCGTTGCCTTAATGACCGGCCTCTGGGGCAAGCTCTTGCTTGATGATTAACGCCATACTCATCAGTGGTTTCATGATCTGTTTCGATACGAGTGATAACCCCATCCTTACTGAACACTTTTATGGGGCAGTTTGAACCACAGTTAACCAAACAAGCGGACCAATTAATGACTTCATCCGTGGGTGTTGTCGTCGGTGGTACAACATTGGCTTCACTAGCGCTTTTATTGCATCCAGAAATTGTCGCTGCAGCGGTCACCGCGGCACTCATTTTTAAAAAACTTCTACGTTCCATTCTCTTCACCTCTTTTAAATCAAGGCAGCATGTAGCTGAAGGTCAACATCAGCAGATGCGCGTTGTAGTTATGATTAAGCTCACCCAAGGTCACTAATCCCGGAACGGCATGGGGGCTGACTTCGGCATAGTCAGTATCGTAGTAACGTTCGTACTGATAGCTCAGTTTTAGTCCCATACTGTTGTTCAGGGCATAACGGCCATACAGCTCAAAGTTGTGGCTGTAGGAGTAGTAATCGCCGTAAGGCTGGTTAGTGGTCGTGGTGATTAGGGTGTCACTCGCTGAGTTAGCAAATTGGTAATTGCCCCCAATGCTTAAGCGGTCATCCATCAGCCCGTCGTAGGTGAAACCGATATTGAGGTCGATAAACTCATCGTCGATATTGGTGTACCAATCTGGGGTGGAATAGGCTTGGCTACCTGCGATGTCAGATTCAATCCATTGTTGCCCTGCGCTAGCAAAAACGTTGAATCTGTTGGAGAGCTGCGCACTGAGTTGTACGTTGTAACCGTAGTCCTGCACCTCAGTTAAACCAATGAGGGTGTCATCGTAGTCGTCATTGTTGTAATGGGCATCGAAGTCAAGGGTTAACCATTGCAGGGGGGTATGATTAACGCTGAGTTCGAGCCCATTACGGTTTCTGTCTGCAAGGTAAAACTTGCGTAACAACGGATTTTCCTCGATGGACGTGGCTTCCAGGCTGTCGTAAGTTGAGCCATCACGGGTTTCATAACTGGCTTTAAGGTCTACCACAGTTTTAGGGATGACACGGATATTCAGCTTGGCCCACAGCGCACTGTCTTCTGTTTCTTCACGCTCGGTATAGTTACGTTCCACCGCTTTGTAATCAAAACCGCCGAGTAAACGATAGTCGCTGTTGAAACGGTAGCTACTCTGCAGTTTGAAGTTAGTGCGCTGAATATCCATCGCAACGTTTTGCTTAAAAGCACCGCTGACATTGTCCACTTCAAATTGGGCAAAATCCCAGGTAGAGCTTTTATTATCTCGGTCGCTGTAATCCAGCTGACTGTTTAGGCGCCAACGGGGACTCAGCATACTGCTAAAGCCGATACGCGCGTCTAAGGTCTCCACTTCACCATCCCAGCTTTGCAGGGGATTGCCGCTGACTTGGATAAGATTGTCATCTTGAATCATTCGGCCAGTAGCGAGGCGACCGTTAATCACGTTCGTGCCGAGTAGGTATTGGCCCGTTAACGAGACTTGATGGGCATCGTTATCTGGGGTGGCAGCATACACATTATCGGCATAGGGTAGACTTAAGTGATTAATGTGATTTCGGTAATAACTGCCGTTATAGGCCAGTTCGCTCTGCCATTGGTGTTGGTCGATGCTAATACCCGCATTGATATTTTGGGTCGTTGCATCGACGGGCAAGGCAAAGTTCATTGGGCCTGAGTTGGCTAATAAACTGCTGCGACGATTGCCCGTTTTATTCTCTTGGTCATAGTTGATATAGCCCTTGAGGCCGTTAAGCAGCGCATCTAACTCACCCTCAAGGCCGATGCCGACTTTTTCACGCTGTAATTCAAGGTCAAGGTAGCGGGTGTGACTGTCGGGTAGCAGCAACCCATTGTCATGCCATAATTGGGTTTGGGCAGTGGCGTCATAACGAGTCATCATGCTGTAATCGAGTTGGATGCCGCCCAGATTGTTCTTGGCGGCTTCGAGGTGCAGATAACCGTTGTCCGAACCGAGTTCATCGGCTTTCATCACTGCCTGGTATTCACCTTGTCGATAACTCACATCACCACCGACACTGCCACGCCAACCCGTATCACTGTCGCCAAAGCTGTTACCTGAGTGGATATCGTCGCTGCTTGCCCAGCCGACATTGGTGCTCACTTCGCCTTGGTAACCCTGTTTCACTGTGCACGCCTTACATTGATAGGCGCTAGTGTTGACCTTACTAGTATTGGCTTGCTTTACCGAAAAGTCTGCGGCGTTAACGCTTGCAGAAGCGGCAAGCAGTCCAATGGTGATTAAATTTAATTTAAACTTCATCTCAGACTCCTTAATCAACGCGCAAAATTGCTGCCGGCAGGGTGGTTGGAACCGTGGATCTGGCTATGGCAATTCAAGCAACCCATGCCAGCGCCAAAGGCATTGGTGCTCGGCTGGCTCACGACGCGACTAGCATGACCGTCATCGGCATGGCACTGCTGACATAACTGTGGTACGCGTTGCTTCACCAGTGCCTCATTCACACTGCCGTGTGGGTTGTGACAGGTTGAACAGTTTTCGGTTACGGGCGCATGCTCCCATAGGAAGGGGCCGCGTTTTTCGGCATGGCAGCTATAACAAGTGTCATTTACCGTGGCTTTTTTGAGGGCACTCTCATTCGATGAACCGTGGGGGGCATGGCAATCGACACATGTCATTTGGTCCCACTTCAATGGATGGGATGAGCGTTTGTTCATATCCGCCTTTTCGCGGGTATGACATGAGGTACAGGTTTGGTTAACTTGTTGTTTATCTAAGATAGGGTCTTTAGCTGCATGTACCTGGTGGCAGGATGCACAGGCGATTTCCTCAAGATTATGCAAACTATTATGCCAACCTGTTTTCGCAGTATTTTGGTGGCAACCTAAGCACACGGTATTTTGAGTCGGGGCGGATAACTTGCTGTCCTGACCAAAGGTGATCATTGGTTCTTTGCCACCTTTGTTATGGTTACCTAGAGGGCCGTGACAAGACTCACACTGCAATCCCGCCATGGGGGAATTGGAATGGCTCATGTCACCATGCTTGCCATCGAAAATAGCCATCACTTTGTCATTTTTCTTATGACACACTAGGCAAGAATCTGCACCTTTAGGCGAATATTTACCTGCGGTAAACTTCTCTTCCAGGGTCGACTTAACCTGCTCAGTTGTTAGGCTATCCCAAGGTGTAGAATATGCTAAAGGAATGAAAAGAATTAGTTTAATCAACAGTATTGCTGATAATAAGTGTTTCATTATTAAGCCTCGTACCACATTTTGCAAACCATTAACCTTAAGCACTTAAGCTCATTATTTTTATCCGTATTTAATAACTGCAAATGTGATCAATTTAAGTATGTAAAAAGCACATCAGCATTTATTTAACGAATGTCTTTGACGCTTTAAGATTTAAGCATAAATTAGTTAGAAATATGTATATACGCATATAGAAGTTGTATGATAAATGATGATGCTAGTCACAAATTCCATTGATTAAATTTTTTGATTGCCATCGCGCATTTTTATCAAGTGTCGGTTGTGTCACGATTTTATAAAAATTGATAAGTGGTATGTTTAAAGTTTGTTTTAATTATTATAATTAATATACGTGGTAACTATTTAGATGGCTTTATCATGAACGCAGTAGATCTAAACGCAAGAATGAGGGAACAGTCGACAATATTTTTCCCCGAAAAAGTTGAAAAATGCATTGTGGATTTTATATATGAAAATGGTGTAACAAAGACTTTACCCAAAGGAAGCTCGATAAGTAAGCAGTTGTTGTTAAACAATTTTATATATTTAGACGATGGACTTCTTTTATATGCCAAACGGACTAACGATTACACTAGACCAAAATTTGTAAATGCAATAATCCCAGGTAGGCTGACTGATTATCATTTGCTCTTAGAGGATAAATGTACTTGTTGCAAACAAATAATAGTTGCGAGGGATAGTAAAGTAACGTTTATAGATAAACGATTAATCAACAATTTATCTCACACAAATATTAATCTTTTTACTAAGTTTATGTTTAGTTCAAACTATTTCATGGAAAGACAAACGGCTTTGGCAATTTTTTTACTAACGTCCTCTCCTGACGAAAAGTTAGTAAAGTTAGTTTTTGACTTGTTAACAGTGTTCAACAGTAACTTTAAGGATGAATGGCTTAAAGTTGATGTCAAGCTAACTAGAGAGGAAATATCGGACATTTTACATATAAGTATAATTAAGTTAGATATTATGCTGGCCAAGCTTCGTAAAAATGGATTGTTAAAAAAGGAGGATAACCATATGTTTTTTAACTCAAAGTTTATAAAAAACTTATCACCTTGTCCATTAGGTAGAGAGGACGCTAGTGGGTGCAAATCGAATAACATGCTAAAATTTAAAGTAAATAATATGATTGCCATTAATAATGGTTGAGTTCGACTCTCTGAGAACAAGGCCGTGTTTAGCATTTAACTAAGTGAATTAATTCATGATGTGGATACAGAACTATTAGATTTTACTTTACGATTTCCTTGAATTCCTAGGTGAACATGTAACCTATTTTTACAATGTTCATTTCTGATTTTTCTATAAGACAGTTTTTAATTAATGTTATCATGGAAGAATCTATTGCCAATTTAATTAGGTTTTTCACCTGAAAAATTTGTTGAAATCTTCACGATCCAAGGTTGTAATAAGTTATTGAAAATTCCCATTAAACAAGATTAATTAAAAAAGGGTATACGGATTTAATGGTTGATGGGGCACCTTCACCCCATCAATCTGATACCACCCTCAGATGGTTGATAGGTCGACTCCGTAGTTGAGTTCCTCTGCGAAGTCCGGCAGTCCGTAACCGATGGTTTTCTTGTAGAAAGGAGAGACCTTCGCAGTCGGTGCCTTCTTCTTGTGCTTCGTGGTGTAGAGCATTCGTGCCCGCATCACCTCGAAGGAGTAACCGCGCCCTTCACGGTTCTTGTCCTTGGCCAGTCGGTTGATGGACTCCGTGTAAGCGTTGGTGACGGGCATGTCCGTCTCGAAGTAGGTCATGGTCTCTTCGCGCCAGTTTCCCACTGCCCTGACCAGATCGCTCCAGACTTCCTTTTGGCCCTTCGGGATGGTGGCTATCCACTCGTCCAGGGCGGCTTCTGCCTGGAGCCGTGTGGTGGCGTCCCAGATGCCGTAGAAGCGCTCCTTGTGCTCGTAGGCGGCCAGCAGTTGCGGGAACGCGCCTGTCCAGGTCTCCATGATGAGGCGCTCCCGGTCTGAGACTTCGTGAGCGCGTTTCAGCAGGATTTTCCGGTCTCCCTTGAGAGTCCGGCTCTGGGACGGTTTCAGCTCCTTTCTGAGGCCCTTGCGCACTCTCTCTAGGGCATCGTTGGCCATGCGCACCACATGGAACTTATCGACCACGATACGGGCCTGGGGCAGCACAGCCTTGACCGCTGCCCGGTAGGGGTTCCACATGTCCATGCTGACGATCTCGACCTTCTGCCGGTCTTTCAGCTTCATCAGGTAGTTGGTCACCACGTCCTGGCGGCGGGTGGCCAGCAGGTCGAGCAGGGTTCGCTCCTCAATGTTGGTCAGAATGCAGCGGTAGCGCTTGTTCAGGTATAGCTCGTCAATGCCCAGGATGCGGGGCGTCTCGAAGCGGTGCCAGCGCCCCAGGAACTCGGCGCGGGCGTTGAAGATGTCGCGCACCGTCTTCTCGTCCAGGCCGGTCTGTGCCGCCACAAAGGTGTAGGGGTGGTTGAAGGATTCCTTCTCCACGTACTCATGCAGCCGCAGTGTCATACGGAATCCGTCCTCCATCTCCGGTAGCTGGGGCCTGAATGTTGTCTTGCAGGCCCGGCAGGTGTATCGGCGGCGGACCACCCAGAGAGTGACCCGCTTGCCGTGGATGGGCAGATCACGATAGGGAACGTCACGCTTGCCGAACCGTACGAACTCACCCTGCACGCCGCATTCCTCGCAGGCGATGGGATCGGGCACGTCCACCTGGAAGTGCATTTCGTCGTCGGTTGATTTGCAGCCCAGTACTTGGTATTGCGGCAGGTGAAGGATGTTGTCGGGAAGTTCGGTCATGGTGTTGTATAGGCGTAGGTGTCAGTCAGATCCATCCGGCTCGGCATTGGTGTTTGCTTTTTTACCCAACAAGCTGCTGGAAACGAAAAGTAAGGCACCGAGGACAATTGCAATATCAGCCAGGTTGAAGGCCGGCCAATGCCAGTCTCGCCAATAGAAATCAAAGGAATCCACAACATAGCCGCGAAAGACCCGGTCAATCAGGTTGCCCATGGCGCCACCGAGGATAAGACTGTAAGCGATGGCTTCTCCTTTATGACGATTTTCAAGGATCAGCTTGATCAGAAAAATCGAGACCACTACCGCGATTCCGATAAAAAAGTAGCGCTGCCAGCCTCCACCATTCGCAAAAAGACTGAATGCGGCACCGGTGTTCCATAGGTGCACCCAGTTAAAGAACGGGGTCACCGAAACATACTCGCCATAGGCCATTGATTGCTGCACCAGCCACTTTACAGCCTGATCAGACGCTGCCAGCAGGCCCGATATGGACAATAGGGCATACGGCGAGAGCTTTTTGCCAATAATGAGCATTATTTAACCCTTCAACGCCAAAATGCGTCTGGCACCGTTAAGTACAATGCCCCCCGCGATGGTGCCGATAATCAGATCCGGATAATTGGAACCGGTCCACGCGACCAGGGCGCCGGCGGTGATGACCCCCAGGTTGATCACCACGTCGTTGGCCGAGAATATCCAGCTTGCCTTCATGTGCGCCCCGCCTTCCCGATGTTTGGATATGAGCAGCAGACAACTGGTATTGGCAATCAATGCGACGAATGCGATAGCCATCATCACCAGCGATTCAGGCTCACTACCGAATACAAAGCGTCTCACCACCTCTACGAGCACGCCCACAGCCAAGATCAGTTGCAGTACACCAGCAAGATGCGCGGCACGTACCTGCATTTTCACGCTATGTCCAACCGCATAAAGGGCAAGCCCGTACACCGCCGCATCGGCAAAATTGTCCAGGGATTCTCCAATCAGGCCGGTGGACTGGGCGATCAGACCGGCAGTCATTTCCACCACGAACAGAAGTGCATTGATGCCGAGCAACCAGCGCAGGGTCCCGGATTCTTGCTTAGCAGAAGCTGCCGAAAACTCGGCGGCCTTGATGGTCTCCGGATTTGCAGCGACGGTTTCCTGAAGCGAGGCGCCTAGCCCCAAGGTCTTCAGTTTCGAGGTGACGGGCTCGACCTCGCCGTCATGCACGACCTTCAGCCGGCGGTTCGACAAGTCGAAGGACAGCGCCCGAATCTCCTCAAAGCCGTTCAGGGCTAGGCGAATCATTCGTTCTTCTGATGGACAGTCCATCTTCGGCACGGCATAAACACTGACCCATCTCCCTGGCGCCTCGGAGGAGGCCTGTATATCGGTATCCGCTGCGGACGTTGCATCACCGCCACAGGCGCCACCACAGGATTTGCTCATGATACGACTCCACTTGAACAATGTTGTGGTACCATTTAAAACTATAAAGCTACTATAATGTCAATAGAGTAAAGAATCCGTTGGGGAGGAGGCTGATGCGCATTGGTCAGTTGGCGCAGTTGGTAGGGGTCGAAACACAGACGATCCGCTTCTATGAACAGCAGGGCCTGTTGCCGCCGCCTGATCGGCAGGACAACGGTTACCGTGTCTATACCGAGAAGCATGGTGAGGGGCTGGCCTTCATCCGTCGCTGCAGAATCCTGGGCCTGTCACTGGCTGAGATTCACGAACTACAGAGCTATCAGGACGACCCTCATCAGCCTTGTACCGCCGTCAACGCCTTGCTCGATGATCACATCTCTCATGTGCGGTCGCAGATAACCGCTCTGCAAGCGCTTGAGAAACAACTCGTTTCACTGAGAGCGAGTTGCAACGATGACCGGGAAGTTGAGGCGTGTGGGGTTCTTGCTGGAATTAGCGAAGGAAACATGCACCAGCAGTAGGTGAAGCATCAACCAGATAATCCGATGAGATGCCGGTCTGTCTCACTCTCATGCAAAGGTAAGATCAACCATTTAATCCGCTTACCCTTAATTTTCTGAACACCATTAACTTCCTGCGAACGTTTTACGCCAAGCACTTGGGCTAACGTGAAAACGTTGATTAAAATGTTGCCTAAATGACGTTGCAGTCTGAAAACCAACCATTTCAGACACTTGTTCTACAGAAAGTCTTGTACTTTCAAGAAGCTCAAGGCTACGTTGCAGACGAGTACTTACAAGCCATTTTCCAAATGACATACCGGTAGCGTTGTTGAAATGCCGAGTAAAGGTACGGCGACTCATAAATAATTGATCTGCTAAATCAGCGATGGAATATTGTTTGTCGAGGTTTTCACGTAAATAATCCAGTAACCTATTGACCTCTGCATCTTGAGTTGATTTTGGGATAGGTTGTGCAATAAATTGTGCCTGACCGCCTTCTCTGTGCGGAGGTACAACTAAGATACGTGCAACTTTATTCGCTGTTTTTGTCCCATAAAAAGACCTCACAATATACAAGCAACAGTCTAAAGCGGCAGCAGTACCTGCTGAAGTGACTACACGGTCACTTTCAACATAAAGTGCATTCGTATTTAGCTTTATATTTGGAAAACGAACAGTAAAATCGTCCTCTGCCATCCAATGAGTAGCAGCTTCTTTTTCATCTAATAGCCCTGAGTAGGCTAATGCGTAAGCACCATAGCAAAGCCCCACGACCATAGCTCCTCTTGCATGAGCTCTAACCAATGCTTCAGAAATATTAGAAGTAGGCGCACTGTCTAGGTCATGCCACCCTGGAATGACGACTATATCTGCCAACTCAACGAGTTCTAATCCACCATCAGGCTGAACTGTCATCCGATTGTCAGTGTGTTGTGGCTTACCATCAATTGACACTATCTTTAAGTTAAAAATGGATTTGCCATCTGGCCGCATCGAAAAAACGGCTTGAGGCACAGCGATATGAAACACGCTGAAATGAGGGTAGAGAATCAAAGCGACAGTTGGTACTTGCATGTGCAAAGCGCTCCCAAGTGAATAGTCATATCATTATTTGGCCCAATTGTTTCGATATTTGTCACTTGGGTCAATATTACCTCTCGTAAATACTGAGGATAATGTCTCATATTTATCAACTGCCAAAGAGATACATTATGAAAAACAAAGCTATCACCATTCTACTTACCTTAGGGCTTGCAACCATCATAAATAGCACCAATGCATTAGCTGAATCGGCTCCAACGCTGCATTCAGAACCACAGCAGATTCACTTTCAGCATATCCGAAATGCAACATCTAAACTCACTTATGGTGACACAACATTCTTAATCGACCCTATGCTGGCAAAGAAAGATACCTATCCTGGTTTTGCCGGTACTTACCGTAGTGAAATACGTATACCAATGATCGATTTACCCATGTCAGCTAAAGCTGTAATTGACAATGTAGACGCCGTTATTGTCACTCACACACATCTTGATCATTGGGATGATGCAGCACAAAGTGTAATTCCTAAAACGATGCCTTTATTTGTTCAAAATGAAGAAGATGCAAATACTATTCGCGCTCAAGGCTTTAAAGATGTGCGCGTGTTAGGAATTAAAACTCAGTTCAATGGCATTAGTTTAACCAAAACGGGTGGGCAGCATGGCACGGATGAAATGTATGCAATCCCAGCGTTAGCTAAAGCACTAGGAGAGGCTATGGGCGTCATATTAGAGGCTGACAACTACAACACTGTTTATTTTGTCGGTGATACTATTTGGCGCGATGAAGTGGAGGATGCGTTACATAAATTTAAGCCTGAATTCGTTGTGCTTAACACTGGTGATGCTCGAATGGAAAATCTTAAAGGCTCAATTATCATGGGGAAAGAAGATACGGTAAGGGCTATTAAACATGCTCCTCAAGCGAACATTATTGCTGTGCATATGGATACGGTTAATCACGCAGCATTGACTCGTAAAGAGCTCAGGGAGTTCGTGGAAGAAAAAGGCATAGAAAAACAAGTATTAATTCCTGAAGATGGTGAATCGTTGAAATTGTAATGTAGTCCACCTTATCGTTTCCCTGCAATGACATAAGAATGTAGTGGTCAAATTTAGTTGGCCACTACAAATGCTGAGGGTAAATTTTTCGGAAGGCTGGACGCTGAAATTCCAGCAGATGTGTTTGATAAAATTGCGATAGCATGGTGCAGAAAGAGAAAGAGAAAGAGAAAGAGAAAGTTGCAAGGTGCTTTAGGTGGTCCAGTTGGTTTGGAGCCTGGGAGTCCAGGCCGTCATTGGGCCTGATTTATATATTATATAAGCAAGAGTGAATTTATGAACTATTTTGAAGAGGACCCCTTCTAGGTAACGTAAACCTGGAGGGTGTATGAAAAAGCTAAAATCACATTACATACAGACTATAAATGAGGAACATTCAAAATATTTATGGTGGCGATATCCCACTATTCGTAGCGGTTTACATAAATATTTTAGTACTAAACAAGAGAAAAGTTTTTACTTTATGCATTTGATTGAATGCAAGGGGTATCCAGTTAAACTTCGTGCTGCTCGTGGGAAACTGCTAGCAGATTCTTGGGATGATTACCCTTCACATGTCTTTGATGTAGCAAAAAGTTGGAAGCATAACTCAAAAAGAAAGCACCAATATTACCGTTTAGGTTGATAGTACTATAAGGTCATCAGCCCTAAAAAAGAGAGGTAATAAAGTTGCATACTAAAACCATCGTCATTATGCTCGATTAACGAGCTAATATCGGTGGTTTTTTTATGGCTTCACGATTAAAGGGCTGCTCAGAGCAGCAATTTGCCAAATGGATAAAGGAAGGTCGAGGTAGTGGCCTGCATGCAGACTACAAACCTTGGTTAACTGTTAGGGATTTTCCATCTTTAGGGCGTGTTCATCGTGTATTTGGCCACAAATCACAAAGAACCCATCACCTGTTTTCCGATCTCGAGCTTTCAGTATTCCTTATGCTGGAGTGGCACTGCGAAGTCACCCAGATCCGCGAGCAATTTCCGCTTGAGCGCGATATCACCCGCCAACTGGCGAGCGACGCTGGGATCAAACATCCAAATATCGCGGGTATTGATCAGTACATGTCGTCGGATTTTTTGGTCGATTCTACCGATGAAGAAGAGTCAAGGTTTGTATTGCAGGCAAAGCATTCCTCGGCTTTGAGTGATGTGAGAACTGTCGAAAAAGTTGAACTCGAGCGTCTCTATTGGCAGGAGAAAACCTTGCCTTGGTATCTGATAACAGAACAAAACGTGCCTGATGTGGTGACTAGAAACATCAAATGGCTCTATTCGGCACAAAGGGAAGAAACTGAGGACGTAGAGTTGGCACTGCAGCAGATCGAATTCTATGCTCATCATTTCAAAAAGAATCCTAATAAGACGGTACTCGCCTTGTGCAAGGAATTGGATGCGGCTTACGATCTGCCGCTCGGCGAATCGCTTTACGAAGTAAGGTGCTTGCTGGCCAAGCGCTATTTCTCCTTCGATATCTTCATTCCGACCACCAAACTCAAGGCGTGTGATTTGAACGCTGGAGAGCTAGGTTTTATCAGGGAGGCATACCTTGTTTCGAATCAATGAGGTTCTTAAGTTTGGTGAGCGCAGATATCGAGTTCTGCAGCAACTCGGCGAGTATTTGGTATGGATAGATATCGATGACGCATCTGCTTTTCCTGAATTAATATTGACGAGCGAACTGATAAGGGCAATTGATCAGGAAAATCTTGAACGTATAAATGATCCGTATAAAGAACTTTCCTTCGAAACACCTATTGAAGGTGGTGTTGCTAGAACCAAGCGCGATACAAACTACGCATTAATTAAACCATTGCTTGCTCTACCAGACTTTTATAGGCCTCAAAGCCGCGGGGCGGTTATCAAAGGCATCCTTGCTGAGCATGGTTCAACTAAACAGACGCTATATCGGCTGGCACGTCGTTACTGGCAGCGTGGGCAGACGCCGAACGCTCTATTACCTGATTATAAAAATTCCGGTGGCAAGGGCAAACGCCGGGTGGCCAAGGATAAAAAGCTTGGGCGTCCGCGTAAATATGAGCCAGGAACCGGGGCTAAAATTGATGAATTTATTGAACGTCTTTTTCGTATCGCAATTGACCGTTATCTCTTGAAAGATAAGGGCCATTCGTTCCCTTATGCTCATCGTCGTTTCGAGACTCTGTATTTAAATTATTTTCCTGATACGCCTCAAGAAGAATTGCCCAGTAACTGGCAGATGATGCACTTCTACAAGCGCGAGTATTCTCAACCTGAAAAGCTAAGAAAGCGTGTGTCGAACGTTGAATATAATAAAGATATCAGGCCCCTTCATAGTACTGCCAATACTCAAGTGCTTGGACCAGGATCTCGTTACGAGATAGATGCCACCATAGCTGATCTTTATCTTGTATCAGATAGTGAGAGGGCAAACATCGTCGGCCGTCCCGTTGTTTATATGGTTATTGATGTGTTCAGCCGAATGATTGTTGGTTTCTATATTGGTTTTGAAAATGCCTCCTATGCTGCAGCTATGCAGGCTTTGTTTATGGCTGCTACCGATAAAACGTCATACTGCAAAGCGTTGGGTTTTGATATTGCATCGGAGGATTGGCCTAGTGTAGGCCTACCGGATGCCATTCTAGCTGATAGGGGTGAGCTACTAGGTCATCAGATTGAGAATTTAGAGAGCAATTTTGCAGTCAGAATAGAAAATACGCCGCCCTACCGAGGTGATGCAAAAGGTATTGTTGAACGTAATTTCAAAACTATTCAGGCTTCCTTTGGTCCGTTTGTACCAGGTTATGTCTCGGGTACTATGGTAAAAAAACGAGGTGGAAACGACTATCGGCTAGACGCGAAGCTAACGGTAAAAGAGTTTTCTCAGATCATTATCTCATCAGTGCTTTATCATAATCAGTACGCAATACTTGAAAAGTATGACAGAGATTCAGATATGCCGACTGATCTGTCTACAACCCCTATTCACTTGTGGAACTGGGGTTTACAGCATCGAACCGGACGCTTGCACCAAGCTGATGAAGATGCGCTTCGTATCGCCCTTTTTCCAAGAAAAACGGCCACTTTATCTGAGTTGGGAGTTTGCCTATTCGGTATTTACTATACGTCTTCTGAATTGCTGCAGTTGGGTTGGACGCATAGAGGGAAGGATGTGAAGCGTCCAGCCAATATGGAAGCTGCTTACGATCCACTTGTTGCCGATAGAATTTACCTTTTTCCTGAAAAGGGTAATAACAAGTATTGGGTATGCAACTTGGCTGACCGATCAAGAGAGTTTCAAGGCGCTTCGTTTTGGGATGTATGGCAACTTCGTGATGAGCAGAAAATGACGACTGGGCAAGCTCGTGTGCAGTCTAAGGCAAAGAAACGGCAACATGAGCAATTTGTCATCGATAAGATAGCTCAAGCGGAGAAGACTGCACCTGATACTTCGGGGATCTCCAATGCGGAGCGGATACGTGCTATCAACGAGAATAAGCGGGAAGAAAAGGCCAGGGAGAGAGCTGAGAAGGCGCACAATCCCGTTACAAAGGATAATAGAAAGCCAGGTAAGGTGATCCACCTTGTAAACCCTGAGCCGGACTTGGATTATCCCGATTATATCGATGAACTGTTTGGGGAGGATGACTGATGTCATTACCAGATAACTTTGTCGAGGCCGTTTACATCGATCCTGGTCTCGAACGCTATCGGGGCAATCCGCTGATAGAGGCTCTGCCGCCGATAATGGATTTACAAGACCTTAAGGTCAAGCTAACAGGTAAGGTGGAGTTCAACCCTAAGGACTGTTATGTAAAGGGACATATACGTGCTCACGAGATTAGTGCTCTACTCGATGATTTTTTTCAGCCACTGTCAATTCACAAGCAGTTAGAAGAGAAAATATCGGTCATGATCCGCGGTGGTTATGTGGGGCGTAATATAGCGGACGGTTCCCTGAATCAGAAGATGCAGGAAGGCTACCAAAGGATTATGTCAGGAGCTACGAACGATTTTCGTTTTACACAATCGAACTCGACGGCAAAGAGCATGTCATTGATTGGCTGTTCTGGTAGCGGAAAGAGTTCGACTATTAATCGTATTCTCGCGACTTATCCGCAAGTCATTTATCACAAAAAATATAACTTCATTCAGATGCCCTATCTGAGAATCGAATGCCCGTCAGATGGCTCGTTGAAGAGTTTATGCCTAAATTTTTTCCGCGAAGTTGATCGTACCCTCCATACTGGGTATGAGGAAAAGTATGCACGCAAACGCCATAGTACAGAAGTCCTGCTTTCTCTTATGGGACAGGTGGCAACACAGCGGGCAATAGGTGTTTTGGTCATAGATGAAATTCAACGATTAACGTTGAAGCGTTCGATAAGCAAAGAAGCGATGCTGGAGTTTTTTGTTGCGCTTGTAAACGTGGTTGGGGTGCCAGTTGTGATGGTGGGTACGCCTAAAGCTAGGCCTATATTTGAAATGGAACTTCAGGCTGGTCGACGCAGTGCTGGGTTCGGTTCGCTGTTTTGGGAGCCTATGCAACAAGGTTTAGTTAAAACAGATCCGACTACAGGAAAATCGAGAAGAACCGAATGGCAGGCATTTACTGACAAGCTTTGGCAATACCAGTGGTTGAGTAATCGTGATGAGGTGTTGAGTGACGAAATTCGCGATTGTTGGTTTGATTTGTCACAGGGTGTAATTGATATAGTCGTGAAAATATTTGTGCTTGCACAGATGCGAGCCATTTCTACAGGGTTGGAGCGGATCACCACTAAATTGTTGCGGACCGTA
Organism: Shewanella sp. SW24; assembly: GCF_025653395.1. NCBI lineage: Bacteria > Pseudomonadati > Pseudomonadota > Gammaproteobacteria > Alteromonadales > Shewanellaceae > Shewanella > Shewanella sp. SW24. The sequence goes on along the minus strand of NZ_JAKKSH010000041.1, from coordinate 11,746 downwards.
TATGAGCAAGAGTTAAAGCCAGTACATCCCATGTTGGACGCTTTACGTAGAGATGATCCTCAGCTTATCGTTAAATATTCAGATTTACAGTTACCTGGGATTGATAAGCGCCTTATTGAGCTAAGGAGATTAATTGAAGAGCGGCAGGGCGAAAAAGAAAATGAAGCGGCCTTTGCCGGTGATGAGAAAGCTATGCGGCTGTATACCATGTTACAGGCTATGGGATGCGACTCTGCATTGTTGCAGCCACTGATTATTAATGCTTTCAAGCAGCATCCCAATTTGTCTCTTCCTGAGCTAAGCAGAATTATTCTGGACTGGTATTCGAAGCCTTCCGAACCTCCTAAAAAGGTCAAAACTCAGACTATTAAGCCCTCGGATTGGCATACACTGCCTTCCGAAGATTTGAGGTTCAAATTCTCTCAGGCTGGCAAAGGGCGGCTTTACGAAGAGTTGAAATACGGTAAAGAATTGTTCGACGTGCCTAAGTGGCTGAAGAAAGTAGGCTGATATGTTGGGCTTTCCTTTGCCTTATCGCGATGAACTGCTATACAGCACTATTGCGAGGCATGGGAGCCACTGTGGCATAGCTTCGCCGAAGGAGCTGTTATTTGAAGTATTCAGTGATACTAAGATCATTGCTTCGTCAGATTTGCCATCGCACCTACAACATATCGCAGCACTCTATCCTAAAGAACTTGAGATTACACCGCTCGATTTGCTCTATCGAAATACTCTTTTTCCTTTGTATGCACCTTTCGTAGGCGAAATAAAACGGATAGCTCTAGTTAAGGAGCTTACGGCAAACAGTAAAAGTTCTGTTCATCTCTCGGTCGGGGTGGCGGCTTCGCGTATAAGACAGCCTAAATACCTAAGATATTGTCCAGCTTGTATGCTCGAGCAGTTAAGCAAACATGGAGAATGCTATTGGCGGCGCGATTGGCAAGTTGCTGGTTCCGAAATTTGCCTTGTTCATGGCAAGCTCATAGATTCACAAATATTTCGCCACGATGTGCATAGGCATGAGTTTTTAGCCGCTGATTTGACTATCTGCCCTCAGGTTGAACAGCTTCAAGGTGAATGGCAATACAACTTGCTTGCTGAAAGTATTAATGACTTATTGAACCTAGGTGTTGTGCTTGCACCAGAGTTCTCACAATGGAGTCTTTGGTACGCCAATCTAGCAGCTAACCATTTATGCACTCGTGGCTCTTTTATACGTCATGACCTTATCCGTGACAAAGTCCTCAGTTTTTGGGGCACAAACTGGCTTTCCCGATATGGGCTAATGCCAAATGATGACGAAGCTAATTGGCTTAAAAGTATATTTCGTAAACACCGTAAGGCTTTTAGCTACTTAGAGCATTTAGTTGTACTTCATGCCTTCTTAGAACCTAGATGGAAGCTGGCAAGTGTCATCGATACTGTTATGCGGCTCAAGCCAGATAAGAAAAAATCGAGCAAGATACTGAGTGGAACAGATAAACATTTACTGAATGAATGTCGCAATCGATGGCGAAAAGCCATAGAAATACAAGGAACCAAGCAAGCACGCCTCAATGGTTTTGATGATCTTTACGCTTGGCTTTATCGTCGTGACAGAGATTGGTTACTCAAAACAAATCAGGTTAATCAAATGCCGCAACCAAAACATAAAGCAAAAGTTGACTGGCAGAGACGAGATCGAGATACAGTTAAAAAGCTGATACGCATTCGTGAATTGAGCGAGTTACTGCAGGATATGCCCAGACGTTCAATAAACTGGTATCTAAACCAGCTTGAGCATAAGGCTAGTATTGAAAAACACTTGAAACTACTTCCGTTGTGCAGATTGTTTTTTGATCGTTATTGTGAAAATATCTTTGAATATCAAATAAGAAGAATAACCGGAACAGTTATATCTCTTATGTTGGATGACGAGCCGCTCAAACGCTGGCAAGTTTTGAGAAAATCAGGACTTAGCGAAGAACGCCTCACCGAACAAGCAAGTCTATTTCTAAAGGAAATTATTGGGATTTGAACGGTACAACGCATCTTAAGGGATTTAAAGACGATACTTGGATCAATGGTATCGGTGATCTATTCCGTAAAAAGGATAGTAAACAATGGGGAATTAACCTCAGTATTTATCCAAGTAAAGATAACGGCCCTGATGCAATTATCCTTTCTAATGCACCTATCCTTATACGTAAGCACATCATTAATCCGACCAAAGACTATTATCGTAAAGATTTTGAAAAGACGATTAAAATCTCTACAACCAGTAATTGGCAAGTTGATAAGCTCGAAAATTGTCCTGCTCTTGAAAGACGATTACCCAAGGAATTAGGTCAATACTGTTTTGTGTTTCAACTGACTGACGGAACTAGGGTGTACCTACCTCAGTTTGAGTTGGCGCGAGCATTATTCTTCCATAATGCCTATTTAGCCCGTTCTTCGGTAGTTCACGATCTATTGAGTAATGAGTTTTCCCTTGAGCAAGATGGTGATAAGACCATCATCAATGTACTGGAAACTTTTTCTGGAAACTGGGAGTTATTCAATGATTATGGTTATCGTCGATTAATCGCTTGGTTGCTGATGGACAAAGATGCTAGGCCTTCATATGAGAGTATCGGCAATTACCAATTGAACGATGGATACGATGTGGGGCAATACCGGCGTTGGGCCTTTAGGTTTAACCCTCCTGCGCTAAAAGGAGCTAAGTTGAAACTGAAGGGGCATTTTGATCTCAAGACTAATACCCTGTTTGTCTATGAAATATCCAGCATTTTAAATATACCTACCGATCTACCGGAATATATCGAATTTTTCAGCCCCAAATTTTATTCCCAAGTAAACGGACAGGGCCGAGCAGCCAGAACAGGAGCTGATCGCCCACCTAATCATGATATCGACGAAACCGCAGAGGGAAGTCGTGATAATAAGCCGGTCATGATAAGTGAAAATACTACGGAGTTTGAGTTTGACAGAGCAGTGCAAACATCTAAGGTCAGTAAGAAAAGAAAGTCTGTGGGCCGCGGTAAAAAAGACGCGGAGGAACCAAGTGAAGCTTCTAGCGATGTCAGTACTGAAGAGCAGGGGCCAAACGGTGATCTACCGAGTGCTGAATGGGATAATTTGAAAGAGCAAACGGACGATGCTCATCTGTATTTAGACAAATTTACTAGCTACTTTGCGATGTTGGATCTTCTGGAGAAAAAGCATGGCTGTGAGGTCGTAAAATATCCACTTAGAAAACTGCCTGCCATTGGTAAATGCAAAAGGCATATTCTGGAAACGGACGGTAACCCTAGATGCTTGTCGGTCACTCATATCACTGTAGAAACAACTGGTTATTACCTATTGGAGGTTGATACATCTGATTCCAGTAAGGCGTTGTCGACAAAAGTAATCCGTGCCAGCGCAATTGGTGACATAGAGTCACACCTATATGAGATAGAAAAGCAATTGCTAAAGGCTTCCTTGTCTTGGCCTAAGGAGCATTTAGACAAGCTTGTAGGGGCGGGAAACCACTCATGGATACCGCACCAGAAGTCAAATAAAGCGGGAGCGTTGACCCCAGAGGACATTGAAAAATGGGCAAGTCGAATATACGTATCAATTGTTTAACGTGCTGATTTGTAGGCTTTTATCATTTCAACTAAAGCATTGCGTATATGTTTATGCTTATCTCCGTCTAATCTTGATACCTCATTAATCAGATCCAACAAGCTTTCATCTCCTTGTTCACTAGAATTGATTATATTCATGCAGTGAATATATATTTCTGTGGATGGTTTGCTATCACCTGATATGTATTTTGATACTTGAGCCTGACTCTTGCCTATTTTTTTCGCAAAACCAGCCTGTTTCAAGCCTGATTTTTTCATGGCAAGCTTTATGACTTCAGGTTCACTTAGTAAAAACATGTGTTTATAGGGTTTGTGGAAATTATGGAAATTATTCTTTAAATGAATTAAAATGTCTAGTTGATATATATGTATTTTCTTCATATTCTTACTGATAGACTACAGGACGTAGTAACTTGGGGTGTATCATGGCTAGAGCTGATTTGGTTTTAAATTTGGTTGAAACGGGAATAAAGGGTGACCTTCCTCGTTTTAAAAAAACAGCAGAAGCAATTGCGGCTGAAGCCAAGGCTCGTCATCATTATCATTTAGCGGATAGGCTAAGAAATATTCTTACAAGCACCGCGACAGTTGAGACTAGAAAATTTACTCATAATGCAGACCTTCAAAATGCATTCTATGAAATTCACGCCCAAAAAACTCTATCAGATCTAACGCTTCCCGATCATGTGATCTCTGTATTCCAAGAGGTAGTTGAAGAGCATGCTCGCAGAGATCTACTTCGTTCCTATAATCTAGAGCCTCGTCATAAGTTATTGTTGTCAGGTCCTCCTGGCAATGGCAAAACAACCTTGGCAGAAGCCTTAGCCAATCATTTGTCAGTCCCTTTCTTTACTGTTAAGTATGAGGGCATTATTAATCGTTTCCTTGGTGAAACAGCACAGCAAATCGATAAGCTATTTGAGCATATAAAAACCCAACGTTGTGTGCTTTTCTTTGATGAGTTTGATGCGATCGGTAAGGAACGCGAAGATGCAAATGACAATGGCGAAATGAAACGTGTGGTTAATTCACTTCTGAAACAAATTGATATGCTGCCAAGCCATGTTGTTGTCGTGGGTGCAACCAACCATGAGTCAATGCTTGATAGAGCTATCTGGAGACGCTTTCAGGTTCAAGTTAATATACCTAGCCCAACTCAACGGATGGCGACAAAGTGGTTTGAAGAGTTTGAAAAACGAATTGGCCATAGTTTAGGGTTGGCTCCAAGCACATTGGCGCGCAAATTATCAGGACTGAGCTTTGCTGAGTTGGAAGAGTTTGCATTAGATGTTCAAAGAAAGTACGTGCTCGGGCTTCCGGACAGTGAAAACAATCTAAAAGAAATTACTTCTCATTGCCTATCCTTTTGGGTCAACCGTTATAAGACTGAAAACAAATAATAACTTATTAGTAGTAAAGGACGTTGCATATGGATATGAAGCCGATTCTTACCTTTAACAAACCCAAAACGGATGGAATAAGAGGGAAATTGCAAGGGAGGGGCGGTGCTCCAATAACTCCGGGAGTGGGTGCACAAGCTGCGCGCATTATTCCAAAAGTAGAACGTTTAGAGAAGCACTTCGCAGAACATATTCAACTTTCTTATTCACCTGAAGGTATGCAGCCTGAAAGAGTTCTCGTTCTTGAGGTCGCTGGCGATGTACAGAACTTGGCTGATGCTTTAGCTAAAGTTCAAGGTTTTGAGCTTTTAGCTCAACACATAGTCGACAGAGACTTTAAGGATGATAATTTTTACATTGAGAAGAATGGTAAAATTAAGTCAGTTGTCAAAAATGCTTACTTGGCGATGAGTAATCAAGCTGGGTTACATAAACTCCTTGCTATGTGGAAGCGTTATGTTGCAACAGGCCAAATTGACGCAGGGTTTACACCATTAAGAGATGCATTCTTACAACTCGCAGATATAAGATTTTGGGATACCAAGGATAGGCTGGAAAGCACCTATATTCTTGAAGATTGGCAACATAAATTACAGGATGCAGAGCTAGGATTTGATGAGTCTATTCCTTTTGAAATAGAACTTTGGTATCGACCAACTGGATTTTTAAGAGGGCAAGCTGAAGGACATATTCGAAGTGTCGTCTTAGGGTGTGGTGGAAGTATTTCGAAAAGCTTTGTCCATGATGGGATAGGTTATCATGGTTTACTCGGTTTATTACCTCTAAGTAAAGTGAGGGATGTTGTCGAATCGAGTGGCGCCGCACTGGAATTAATGAGATGTGATGAGGTTATGTTTTTTAGGCCTTTAGGTCAATGTATTACTCCAAAGATTATCACTGCAGAAGAGCAACTCATTACTGATTCAGAACGTTTTGAAGGCCCATCACCGGGATATCAACAACCAGTAGTGGCCCTTCTGGATGGCCTACCTCTATCAAATCATAACGCTTTGAAAGGCATGCTGATAATTGATGATGCTGATGATTTAGAACAGTTTTATCAATCTCCTTCAGAGCAGGTTCATGGTACAGCAATGGCTTCTATAATCATTCATGGTGATTTAAATAATCGCCAAGAAAGACCATTAGAGCTCCCGTTGTATGTACGGCCTATACTTGCGCCTGAGCATACTCAAATGGATGGAACCAGACTTGAGCAAATTCCATCTGCATACTTGCCTATTGATTTAGTACATAGAGCTGTCATTCGTATGAAAGAAGGAGAAGGGGGCCTTCCACCTACTGCACCAAATGTCGTCATAATAAATCTTTCCGTTGGCGATCCATATAGGTTATTTGATACTCAGATGAGCCCTTGGGCGAGAATGCTGGATTGGCTTTCTATTCGATATGGCGTTTTGTTTGTTGTTAGTGCGGGTAATATGACTCAGCGCATATGCTTGGACGGTATCAAAGAACATGATTTTAAATCTTTAACGCCTGAAGAATTGGAAGAGAGGACGCTCAAAGCAATTGCAAAGCAAAAGCATGAGCGGAGGATGATGTCGCCTGCCGAAGCTATAAATGCAATAACAGTGAAATCCTCCCACCAAGATCAATTTGAAGGAGCTATACCAGTTAATCAGGTTGATGTGTTTACTACGCCTGGCTTATTTAGTCCAATAAGCCCTGTCACATTAGGTAAGAAGAATTCGGTAAAGCCAGAACTGTTAATGCCAGGTGGGCGTCAGACATATATTAACAAAACGATGCTAGTGAATGAGGATGTAGTCCTTGACGTTGCCAGGAGTGTTCGTTTTGGACCAGGAGTAAAAACAGCCCTACCTGCATCTTTACCAGGTGCGTTAAATACATATGGATTTACAACTGGCACAAGCAATGCTGCGGCACTCGCTACACGACGCCTTGCATTTCTCTATGAAACACTTATCAGCATTAAAGAGTTTGGGGATCAGCAAGCGTTATCATATGCTTCAGACGCCTTGATTCTCAAGGCTCTGCTCGCGCATGGTGCGGAGCACATGGAGCAAGCGACAGAAGTCATAGAGCAATTGTTAAAGACCAAAGAGAATAATCGTACATTTAAGTCTGAATTAAATCAGTACTTAGGCTTTGGAGTGGTAAATGAGAGCCGGATACATGCATGCCAAAACAATCAAGCGACATTGATTTACACTGGAGTAATAAGAGATGGTGCGGCACATGAGTACCGTTTACCTTTACCTCCATGTTTAGCCGCTGAAACAGTAAATAGACGCTTAATTGTAACAGTTGCTTGGTTTTCACCCGTTAATCATGGCCATCAAGATTACAGAGGTGCTCAATTATGGGCTACGCCAGCCCATAAAGTTATAAATGCGGATAATGGAGACTATTATCATCATCACTTGAAAAATGGAACGATATTCCATGAAGTCAGAAAGGGTGACAAGGCTGCCAGCTTTACCGAGGGGGATTTCCTCGCGATTCAAGTTCATTGCAACGGACGTGCTGGGTATGAAGGAATAGATGTACCTTATGCATTGGTTGTAACTCTTGACACTCCGGGAAGCGACCTTCCAATTTACGAAGAAGTTAAGCTAGGACTGAATATTGAAGTGGAGCAGACAGTTTGATGATAGTTATTTGCTCTCTGCTTTGTCTTTGTAGTTAGATTTATATCGGTATGACACTTTATTACTTAATGAAGGCTTCGAAATGGAGCTTATTTCAGATTTAGTATGATACTTTATTTTTTCAGTATCGATTTTCACGGCTAAAAATTAGTGTCTGCAGAATGGGTTAGTATGAAACTTTATTCCTCTCCCACAACCGCCTTTATTGGCGGTTTTTTCATCTAGATTCACGACAAAATGACGATTAACTTACAGTAATAGCAAATGCTGGTGGCTTAACTTTCTATGCTGGAATGGCATCTAGCTCGTGCTGCTTTTTTGCCTCAATGCGTTTCCACACTTTGTCATGGAAGTAAAACACTACAGTGTTAATCGCGGGTTCTACTAAGGCTACTGCGCCACCGACGACTACGCTGCCAGTTAATAAATAGGTTACGGTAAAAGCGACGCTAAAATGTAGTACAGCAAAAGTGAGTGTCTTAGTCATGATCTTGTTCTCTAAATAGGCTCCCAGCGGGAATGTTTAGATGATAACAATTCTCATTAAAATTAAAAGCCGTGTTTTCAGATTAGTTTAAACGGTTTTATCTATTTATCCGTTGTAAAAAACATAAAGCCCTCACGATGGAGGGCTTTGAGCATTTAAACGTAAATTAATACAATTCTAAAATTAGTAGTGCCAAGGGAAGGCTGAAAAATCTTGATCGCGTTTTTCGAGGAAGGCATCGCGTCCTTCCTGTGCTTCGGCGCTCGCATAGGCTAAACGCGTCGCTTCACCGGCAAATAATTGCTGACCGACCATACCATCATCAGTCATGTTGAAGCCGTATTTAAGCATACGCATAGCCGTAGGTGATTTAGAGTTAATCTCTTTCGCCCACATTAATGCTTCGGTTTCTAGCTCTGCATGGGGAACGGATTTATTAACCATACCCATGTTGAAGGCTTCATCAGCGCTGTAGTTAAATCCGCAGAAGAAGATTTCGCGGGCACGTTTTTGACCTATCATCTTGGCGAGATAAGCACTGCCATAACCTGAGTCGAAGCTCGCAACATCGGGATCGGTTTGTTTAAATATTGCGTGTTCTTTCGAGGCTAAGGTTAAGTCGCACACTACGTGTAAACTATGGCCGCCACCCACCGCCCAGCCCGGCACAACGGCGATGACCACTTTAGGCATAAAGCGGATCAGGCGTTGCACTTCTAATATATGTAAGCGGCCCATTCTGGCTTGATCGGCTTTGCCTTCTTCAGCGCCTTCATATTTATAGCCATCTTTGCCGCGAATACGTTGATCACCACCTGAACAGAACGCCCAGCCACCATCCTTTGCCGAAGGACCGTTCCCCGTAAGCAGTACGCAACCTACATCAGACCATTGGCGTGCATGGTCGAGTGCGATAAATAATTCATCAACGGTTTTAGGTCGGAAGGCGTTGCGGCACTCTGGGCGATTAATGGCAATGCGTACTGTGCCGTGGGCTTTGGCTCTGTGGTAAGTAATATCGTCGAAATGAAATCCACTGACTTCATCCCATAAGGTGGGATCAAAAATATCTGATACTTGTTGGGTCATGATTCATAGGCCTTTATGCTGTAATGCCTCAAAGGCTAGGCGGAATCATATATAAGGTCAATCACCTAAGTCTAAACCTTAGCGCTATATAGCAAAATCCCGTTTGCCTATGAGTCTGTAATGATTAAAGGTGATCACATAGATAAAGCTGATTATCTTTGCTAAACACTGGATGTTGAGGTGCCATAGTACCGCAATAGTTAGCCTTAAAGGCGGCAATAGACTCGGGTGTCATTGGAATTTGATTGAAGGCTTCGAGTTCTAATGTGGATAAACGTTCTATGATGTCGGTTCTTACCTTAGTCAGTTTATGGTCGATTTTAATAATTTTTGTTCCTGTCATAGAGTCAACTTTATTCTCTATTTCTTTGATCATCGCCTCAGTCTTTGCAATAGGAACATCTAATTTATCTGTTTCTGTGTATAAGTAATATAAAGCACCCGCGAGTAGCGCCAATATGATCCAACCTTTCATCTTTTAGTCCAACATAAGTGAATAACCATTAAGAATATGGGTATAATAAGCTAGTTTTCGTCCAATATTAAAGCAGTAAAAGGCTGTAACGATGAACTCAGAATCTAACAACAAGGACTATTCGAAAACCAATCGAATTAAGATTCACCAGCCAGATGCGAGTAAAGCCGATCGCTTTAATCCTCGTAATCGGATTTATGTCCGAGCAATAGACGGTTTGTGGAGTAGCGTACGTCGCCGCATGGGCTGGATTGCCATGTTATTTTTCCTGCTTTTACCTTGGATCCCTTGGGGCGACCGTCAAGCCGTATGGTTTAACTTGGGCGAACAAAAGTTTCACGTCTTCGGTTTAACGATTTGGCCGCAGGATCTCACCTTGCTTGCAGCGTTGTTTATGATCGCTGCCTTCGCTCTGTTTTTTGTGACCACCTATCTTGGCCGTGTTTGGTGTGGATACACTTGCCCCCAAACAGTATGGACCTTTATGTTCATCTGGTTCGAGGAAAAACTTGAAGGCGCACGCAATAAACGCATTAAGTTAGATCAAATGCCATGGAGCTTTGACAAACTCTGGCGTAAAACGGCAAAACATACGGCCTGGCTATTGCTCTCACTGATGACGGCGATGACCTTTGTGTCCTATTTTGTGCCAAGTCGTGAAGTCTATGTCGATGTATTTACGCTTAATGCTTCTGGCGGTATCTACTTCTGGGTTGTGTTCTTTACACTTGCCACATACGGCAATGCGGGTTGGATGCGTGAAATCATGTGTATCCACATGTGCCCTTATGCTCGTTTCCAAGCGGCCATGTTCGATAAGAATACCTTTATCGTAGGTTACGATACTAAACGTGGTGAGACCCGTGGTCCGCGTTCGCGTAAAGATGACCCAAAAGAGCTAGGCCTTGGTGACTGTATCGACTGTGACTTGTGTGTGCAGGTATGTCCTACGGGAATCGACATTCGTAACGGTCTGCAATATGAGTGCATTAACTGCGGTGCTTGTATCGATGCTTGTGACCAAACTATGGATCGTATGGGGTACGAGAAAGGGCTTATCAGCTATACCACCGAGAACAAGTTAGAAGGTATAAAGCAAAAAGTGCTGCGACCTAAACTTGTCGGTTATGGCGTGGTACTGATAGCGATGATATTAGTCTTTATATACTCCAGTGCGACCATAGCGCCTGTGCGTATGGACATCATTCGTGACCGCAATCAGCTCTATAGAGAGAACAATCAAGGTTTGATTGAAAACACCTTCACCTTGAAGATTCTTAATAAGACAGAGCAATCCCACGAATACACTATGAGTGTCGAAGGATTAGACAACTATAAATGGTACGGTCCAACTTCGGTCACTATTGCGGGTGGTGAAGTATTAACGTTACCTATTAGTGTCGGTATCGATCCGGTTGAGCTGTCTCGTTCAGTTACTAATATCGAGATAAAAGTGAAAACTCATATCGACGGTGAAGAAGTCGAAGTTGAGCAAGAATCTCGCTTCTTTAGTCCATAGATAACAATATTTATGATGATCTAGCTGAGCGTGACTCATATAGATTGTCAGACTTAATCGAGATAAAGGGGCTTTTTAGCCCCTTTTTTATACGTATCGTTTGATAAGTAAACGTCTAAACCATTAATCGTTATTTTCCTACAAAAAGCCCTTGCACAAAATCTCCTGCTCCCTATAATGCGCATCCACTGACACGGCAGACAGCGAAAGCCAGCTGACGAGTTAGGTTGAATTGAGTCGCTTTTAAGCACTTAATTCAAGCGCAGCAAGAAGTTGTAAAATACTCCTTGACGCGAAACGGGAAATGCGTAAAATGCACGACCCTGAGCTGATGAAGCATCAGCACGACCCGCCGGCAACGGTATGTGGTCAACGCTCTTTAACAAGATAAAACAAGAAATCTGTGTGGACACTCACAGGTGTTGAGTTAATCGAAACTGCTTAGCCTTCGGGTTGGCAGTCAAAAATTTAAATCAATGTAACAATGAGTGTTCATAGTAATATGTACAGTTTGTTTCTTTAGTTA